>CANOFQ010000168.1 GCA_947565325.1 uncultured bacterium | reverse complement strand
CATTGAGGCGATTACATGAAAAAGAACCAGAAAGGAGTACCGTTCTATTCAGGAGGTCATAGATGAAAGGAATATGATCTTACCTATAGCGATTCTATAGGCGGGGAGCATGCTGCTTGTGTCAACGGGAACGGAAGGGATCCGGGAAGGGAAGAGCTGCTTGCGGCGGGAAAGAAGGTTGATCTATCGTCCAGCTGGCTCGGGAAAACCCTGCTGGAGCTCGAAGAAATTTTGGCCGGGGATTTGAAGGATATCATGGGCAGACATATCTGAGAGGATGGAAGTCTGAATATCATGCCTATAGTTACAGGAGGTCGAACAAGAGAAAGGAAGGATGACACCATGGCGTCACCCTTCCTTTTGTTCGTAAGAATACTCTCTAGAGCAAAGCGACAAATCGGAAAGACGTCTTCAGGCTCCAAAAGCAAAGTCTACAGGATATCAATCCTGAATTTCGAACTTGAAATATCTCTTGGCATTGTAGTAGGAGATATCCCGAATGATCTCGGACAGGATATCCATGTCCGCCGGGAATCCGCCGCCTTCCACCCAGTAGCCGATGAGGTTGCAGAGGATGCGTCGGAAATATTCATGCCTCGTGTAGGACAGAAAGCTTCTGGAGTCCGTGATCATGCCCACGAAACCGCTCAGGTTGCCAAGATTGGCCAGAGCGATCAGATGCTCCCTGATGCCCACCTTATGATCGTTGAACCACCATGCGCTGCCCTGCTGAATCTTGGACACGGCGCTGGAATCCTGAAAGCAGCCAAGCACGGTGCCGATGGCCTGATTGTCGTTGGGGTTCAGGCTGTAGAGAATGGTCCGGGGCAGTTGCTCGGTCTTGGCAAGGGCATTGAGGAAGTCTGCCATCTGTGCGGAGGGGGCATCGTTGTTGATGCAGTCATAGCCCGTGTCGGGGCCCAGCTTCTCAAACATCAGGGTGTTGTTGTCCCTCTTGCAGCCGAAGTGGAGCTGCATGGCCCAGTCCAGCCTATGGTATTCCCTGCCCACGAAGAGCATGAAGGCGGTCTTGAACTTCATCTCCTCCTCTCTGGTGGGAGTCATGCGGTTCAGTCTCTTCAAGAAGATTGCCTCGATCTCGTCATCGCTGGCGGGCTGGTACATCACATACTCAAGGGCGTGGTCGGATACCTTGCAGCCCATGGAGTCAAAGAATTCCATGCGTTTCTTCAGGGCGGTCTTCAGGGAGGCGAAGCTGTTGATCTCGCCCATGCCGGCGGCCTCGCAGAGCTGATCCAGATAATCGAGATAATCTGGCTTCTGGATGTTCATGGCCTTGTCGGGCCTCCAGGCGGGCAGAACCTTCACGTCGAAGCTCTCGTCCTCGGCAATCTTTTTGTGCCATTCCAGAGAGTCAATGGGATCGTCGGTGGTGCAGATCAGCGTCACGTTGCTGCGCCTGATCAGACTGCGGACACTCATGGAGGGCTGGGCCAGCTTCTCGTTGCAGAGGTTCCATACCTCGTCTGCGGTCTTTTTGCTCAGCACGCCGGTATAACCGAAATACCGCTGCAGCTCCAGATGACTCCAGTGATACAGGGGATTGCCGATGGCCTTTCCCAGACATTCCGCCCATTTGCAGAACTTATCGTAGTCCGATGCGTCTCCGGTGATATACTTTTCGTCAACTCCGAAGGAACGCATGAGGCGCCATTTGTAATGATCGCCGCCCAGCCAGACCTGCGTGATATTGTCAAAATGGCGGTCTTCTGCGATCTCCTTCGGATTAATGTGACAGTGATAATCAAGCACCGGCGTGTTTTCCGCATAGTCGTGGAACAGCTTCTTGGCCGTCTCCGATTCCAGCAGAAAGTCTTTGGACATAAATGGTTTCATTTTCTTTTCCTCCCTGATTTAAATGTGGGTTTATTCCTGCAAGCAATGAGTCAAATGCCGTGCTCGCACGAGCATTTGACGAATGCCGCGAGGGTCAAATACCCCGCAGCTTGCTGCGAATCAAGCTTGATACCCTGTCAGCTTGCTGCGGGGTATTTGATTGAAAGTTTAATTGAAGGCCTGATTGAAAGCTGGTTCAGATATACTGTGTTCGGGTATGCCGGAGGCCTCCGGCGCTGCAGGATTATGTTATGCGGCAAGGCCGGCGTGTGGTGCCCCGTTTGATGATCTCGCCGGAGAAAACGGTCTTTTTCGGCATCTCGTTCCCTGCCAGCACGCCTACCAAAATGGTGATCAGATGCTGACAGAGGGTCTCCAGCTTATTGTCGATGCTGGTCAGCTCCGGGTCGCAGCAGGTGGCCAGCATGGAATTATTATACCCGGAAACGGAAAAATCTTCCGGGATCCTGTAATGCATCTCCTTGGCAAATTTTACGGCGGCCAGCGCCAGAATGTCGTCGGAGGCCAGAACGCCGTGAAACCGCAGGCCCTGCCGGTTCAGGGTCATCAGGTGCTTCGTCATGGCATGAACATCCTCGTGGGAGCCGGGAAAATACTGGATGAGCGCCTCCGACAAAAGCTCCTTTTCCGCCATGGCGGCCCGGTAGCCCTCCAGCTTTTTCTTGCCGCTGTAGGAGGTGGAGTTATAAAAGTACAGAACATCCCGGACACCGTTTTCGGTCATCTCCAGAGCCGCCTGATACATGGACGTGAAATCATCTGATACGATGCTGTAGACATTGGGCACGTCCAGTACGGCATTCAGCAGCATCACGGGGATCCGGGCGGCGGCATCGGAAATATATTTGTTTTCAAAATCCTTTTCATAAATGAAATTGGAGCCCACGAGAATGATTCCGTCCACCTTCTTGGTGAGCAGCAGACGAATGGAAGAGATTTTATCGTCGAGTTCATATCCTGTGCAGCACAGCAGGCTGTCATAGCCGTTGGCCCGCAGCTTCCGCTCAATATAGTAAACTGCCTTGGCAAGGTAGGGATCCGAGCTGTCCGCACATAGGATGCCGATGGTGTTCATGGTGTTCAGCCCCAGTCCTCTTGCGAAGGCGTTTGGGGTATAGCCGCACTGCCTGATCGTGTCAAGTACCTTGGTTCTTGTCTTTTCGCTGACGTTTTTGCTGCCGTTGAGCACCCGGGAAACGGTGGCGATGGAAACGCCGGCTTTTTCGGAGACGTCATAAATGGTCATTGGTTCTCCCTGTGTCATGTGTCAATGTGTCGAAATCTTCTGGAAAGTTTTGTAAGGTGCAAGTTGGCTCTGAAACCAGTGTAAGCAGTTACAAAAAGCACAATACTTATTATACCAAACCTCTCTGCTTTTGCAAGATATTTTTTTCACAATCTTAATGACCTCTCCTCTTTTTTAGGCTTATTCGGCATTTTTGGGTTGACGAAATACGGTTAAAGCAGTAGAATAGCAAATGTAAGGGCTTACATATGTGAAATGGACTGAAAAGGGCAAGAAAAAGCGGTGTGTGACAGAAAATTGCCACAGAAGAGCTGATCAATAGAAAACCGTAAATGGAAAGTCGTAAAACAGATTTTATAATTCACACGGTATAGGGCCGCAGAAACCACGGTTACAATTGTAGGAACCCCGGTCATAACTGCGGGAGCCGTAGCTGCAACAGCAGGAACCACGGGTTTAAAAGCTAAGAAAAGAGCAAAGGGCTGCCTGGGCGATGGCAGCAGAAACGAGGGAAAATGGAAGCATTGAGCAAGGCGATGACGGGCAAGAGGGTGAGACCCATCAGGGGGGTTCAGTTCGGGGAGGGAAATTTCTTGCGGGCGTTTGTGGATTACATGATCGACATTGCCAACGAACGGGGGAAATTCGATGGGGACGTGGTTCTGGTAAAGCCCATCGAGATGGGCAGTCTGGAGAATTTTCACAGGCAGGACTGCCAGTATACGGTTTCCCTGCGGGGAATGGTGGACGGGGAGGCAAAGATACTGAACAGAAAGATAACCAGTGTGGCAGATGCGCTGGACTCTTACTCTGAGTATGACAAGTACATGGGGCTGGCTGAGATAGACACGCTGAGGTTCGTGTTTTCCAACACCACGGAGGCGGGAATCGTGTTTGACGCAAATGACCGGTTTGACGCTGCGCCTCCGGCAACCTTTCCGGGCAAGCTCACCAAATTTCTGTATTATAGATTCCGCTGCTTTAAGGGGGATAAAGGGAAGGGGCTTGTGATGCTGCCCGTGGAACTGATAGATGACAACGGTATCATGCTGAAGAAATGCGTGATGCAGTTTATTGAGCTCTGGAATCTGGGGGAGGAGTTCAGGACATGGGTAGAGGAAGCCTGCGTCTTCACATCCACTCTGGTGGACCGCATCGTCACCGGCTATCCGAGGGACACGGAGCAGGAGGAGTGGGAGGCCCTCGGATACGAGGACAGAATCATGGTGACGGGAGAGCCCTTCGCCCTCTGGGTCATCGAGAGCCCAAAGGACATCAGCAGGGAGCTTCCTCTGGCGGAGATCGGCCTGCCAGTGATATTCACTGACAATCAGAAGCCCTATAAGCAGCGGAAGGTCCGTATCCTGAACGGCGCCCATACCTCCTTCGTGCTGGCGTCCTATCTGTGCGGGAACAATACCGTGAAGGAGTCCATGGAGGACAGCGACATCCGCAATTTTATGACGAAGACCATTTTTGACGAGGTCATTCCCACGCTGGAGCTGCCCAAGGAGGAGCTGAAAAAGTTTGCGGAGGCGGTGATCGAGCGCTTCGACAATCCCTATGTAAAGCATGCCCTGCTGTCCATTTCCCTGAATTCCGTGTCCAAATGGAGGGCCAGATGTATGCCCAGCCTGCTGGAGTACGTGGAGCGGTTCGGAAGTCTGCCGAGGCGGCTGGCGTTCTCGCTGGCAGCGCTGATGGCGTTCTATCAGGGCGGGGAGATCCGGGATGGGGCGCTCCTGGGCAGCAGGGAAGGTGAGGAATACCGTATTCTGGACGATAGGCAGGTGCTGGAGTTTTTCCGGGACAACAGCCGGAAGGACAGCAGGGAGCTGACAGAAGCGTTTCTGGGGCGGGAAGACTTTTTCGGCCAGGACCTGAATCATGTGGACGGGCTTACGGAGGCCGTGGCAGCTGATCTGGAGGACATCAGGGCAAACGGCATGAGGACGGCATTATGCAGGATTTCTTGAGGATAAACGCAAAGGACAATGTGGCGGTGGCCCTTCGGGACGTGGCGGCCGGGACGAGGCTGGCGGCAGGAATGTACCCGGCTGCCGGTGCGGCGGAAAGAGCCGGGGCAGCGGCGGAGCCTAGAGGGGAAAAGGCCAGAACGGTGGCAGAGTCCGGGGCAGAAAAGGCCGGCGCAGCGGCAAAGCTTGGAGCGGAAAGGGCCGGTTCAGCGGCAGCGTGCGCAGCCAAGGCGGCTGCGGCCGTGGCGGAGTGTGGAATAGCCGGGGCTTCCGTCACGGCCCGGGAGGATATCCCCGCAGGCCACAAGATGGCCCTCCGTCGGATTCCCAAGGGCGGCACGGTGGTGAAGTACGGGTATCCCATCGGCATCGCAAAAGAGGACATTGAGGCCGGCGCATGGGTACATACCCACAACATCCGAACGGGACTGGGGGATGTGCTGGAATATGTCTATCGGCCCGAGGAGGCCGGTTCCCGAGAGCCGGAGGGGGAGGGCAAAGGCCATGGGACGGCCTGCAAAACCGCCGCAGAGGGCAGGGATGTCCCGGGGCGGGAAGCGGCTGTCGGCAGCGCCTTCTTTCAGGGCTTTCTTCGTCCGGACGGCAGGGCAGGAGTGCGCAATGAGATATGGATCATTCCCACTGTGGGCTGCGTGAACAATGTGGCCTCTGCCATAGCCAGACAGGCCAGTGGGCTGGTGAGGGGCTCGGTGGAGGAGGTGATTGCGTTTCCCCACCCTTACGGCTGCTCCCAGATGGGGGAGGATCAGGAGAACACCAGAAAGATCCTTGCCGACCTGATCCGGCATCCCAATGCAGGGGGCGTTCTTGTGCTTGGGCTGGGCTGTGAGAACAGCGGCATCCACACGCTGAAGCCTTATCTGGGCGAATATGATGAGAGAAGGGTCAAGTTCCTTGTGGCGCAGGAGTGCGAGGACGAGGTGGAGGAGGCCCTGAAGCTGGTAGAGGAGCTGATCGCCTATGCGGCATCCTTTGAAAGGCAGCCCATAGGCATGGACAAGCTGGTGGTCGGGCTGAAATGCGGCGGCAGCGACGGCTTTTCGGGCATCACAGCCAACCCTCTGGTGGGACGTTTTTCGGATAGGCTGATTTCCCAGGGGGGAACCGCCATACTCACGGAGGTGCCGGAAATGTTCGGCGCCGAGACCATTCTCATGAACCGCTGTGAGAACCGGGAGCTGTTTGATAAGACAGTGAGGCTGATCAATGACTTTAAGACATACTTCAAGAGCCATAATCAGACCATATATGAGAATCCTTCCCCGGGAAACAAGGCCGGGGGCATATCCACTCTGGAGGACAAGTCTCTGGGCTGTACCCAGAAGTCCGGCAGCGCCGCCGTGAGGGGAGTGCTGCAGTACGGCGAGAGAGTGCAGGGGCGGGGGCTGCATCTTCTCAGCGCCCCGGGAAACGACCTGGTGGCGGCTACCGCACTGGCGGCTGCAGGCGCCCAGATCGTCCTGTTCACCACCGGAAGGGGGACGCCCTTTGCCTCCCCGGTGCCCACGGTGAAGATTTCTACCAATTCCGGGCTGGCCGCCCGCAAGTCCGGATGGATCGATTTCGATGCCGGGGGTCTGGCGGAGCAGGCCGACTGGGCGGAGGAGACAGAACGTCTTTACAGCTATGTCTGTCAGGTGGCCTCCGGCAGAAAGGTGCGCAGCGAGGAGGCGGGCTACCACGATATGGCGATTTTTAAGCAGGGCGTGACGCTGTGAGAGATTAGGTGGATCTGTCTTTGTTGAAGCAGATTGACCTGCTGTCTGTATTGGCCGAAATAGGCATCATGGCCGCCGATCCCTGAAGAGCGCTGCGGTATGTGTGCATCCTGAACCATATAGTGGCACAATTGACGGAGCCCGTCAGGGGGCCTATGTGTCAGAGCCGGAAAAGGTTTTATGATCGGAGCATTTATGACCGGAGCCCGCAAATCCCGGTTGTCATAACCTATGTTTTTTGCTATAATCGATTCATACACGGACATGGCTCATTTCGTGACAAGAAGCATGTCAGGAGGAATGCGGGTATGGGAAGATATTTGAACAGCAGGGTTCCTTTTGAGGCATGGAAACAGATTTCGGGGACGCGCTTTTTTGTAGACAAAACACCGCTGCTGGAGGATGTCCTGAATGCGGCCGAGATGGATGGGCAGAGATTCTTGTGTATTACACGTCCTCGCCGTTTCGGAAAAAGCGTGACGGCAGGTATGGTGGGCGCTTTTTTTGGAAAGGCAGCAGACGCAGAATCTCTGTTTAGTGCGCTGAAGATTTCTTCGTCTGAAAGCTGCTGGACGCATCTGAACCAGCATCATGTGGTATATATCGATTTTGGCCGGATGCCTCAGGACTGCAGCACTTATGCCGCATACATCGGGCGTATCTCCGATGGCCTTAAGCAGGATCTGGAGAACGAATATCCTGACATAGATTTTGGCTCTGGCAGGGATCTGTGGGATATGTTTCAGACTGTTTTTGATCAGACAGGGCAGAGCTTTCTGTTTGTGATGGACGAATGGGACGCGATTTTTCATAAAGATTTTATCTCTGAAAAAGACAGGCGGAGCTATCTTGAATTTCTCCGCAACTTATTGAAGGGGCAAGCTCCACATAGACCTGCCCCTTCAATAAGTTGCGGAGAAATTCAAGATA
>CANOFQ010000167.1 GCA_947565325.1 uncultured bacterium | reverse complement strand
GCAGCATAGCCATGTCCCCAATAATTACGGTGAAACACATAGCCTATTTCCAGTTCATCTATGCTTTTATCCAACACTGCGGACAGAAGCATTAATTGCTCAGGATTTGGCGAGGTTTCCCCCAGCTCCCAATTTGAAATAGTCTGCCTTGTGACATTCACTTTTTCTGCCAGCTTTTCTTGTGAAAGCCCCTTTTCTTTTCTTAAAGTACTGATGTTTTTACCCAGTTCCATATGTGGCCACCTCCTGCAGACAGTATAACGAATTCGGTATCTGCAAAACAATCAAATACCTTTGGAACTTGCGCAAAGAGTTTTAACATCCCCTATCCTTCTTGTTTGCGTCAAAATGAGTCCTCTTCCTTGTTCTCCATGAGGTCGTCAGCGTTGTTATTTGAAGCGTCTTCCCAGTCCTCAACAAAGCCGTCAATGTCGTCATCCGAGCCGTCTTCCCAGTCCTCCTCAATGTCCTCCGGCTCCCCAAAGTCCTCCGGCTTCCCGCCGAATCCGGCCTTCAGCTCTCCGTCGAACAGAAGCTCCTCCCGCATCTCCATGGCCTCCTGCAGTCCGGCCAGCCAGGCTCTTCCCTGTGCCTGCGCCTTTAAGACCTCCTTCTTCCTGCCGCTGCTCAGTCCGGCCGTGACCCTGCCCATCATGGCGGCGATCATCTCCCGCCTCTGACCGGTGCTGTTTTCATAATACTCCAGAAAGCAGGCCAGCATTTCCTGATTCTGGGGCTGCATGATAGGCGGCAGCATGATCTTCTCCAGCTCCCTTGTGTACCGCTCCAGCTCGGCCTCGCTGAGGGTCTGGTTCGCCAGCAGAATCTGCCTGCGCTCTCCCATCTCGTTCTCCGCCATCACATGAAGGATCCCGTTGATGTCGTAGGTAAACTGCACGTCCACCCACGCCTGCCCTGCCGGCTTCAGGGCCACCTCTATGGAAAACTCTCCCAGAAGCACGTCATCGTCCACATAATATTCCTCCCCTTGATAGATCCTGACCCTGATTTCCTTCTGATAATCACTGACCGTCACGAACCTGTCCCTATGGGAGGCCGGAAGGGTGGAATTTCGCTCGATCATGGGATTCATGATGTTTTTGTCCCGGTTGGCCTTATTGTTGACGCCGATTCCCAACGTGAAGGGACACACGTCCGTCAGCAGCATGTCCCTGATCTCCTCCCTGCGCTGACGGATGCCTGCATAGACTCCTGCCCCATAGGCAACCACCCGGTCCGTCTCTCCCAGCACCACGGGTTCCTTCCCCAGAAGCTCCCTGAGGAAGCGCTTCACCACGCCCAGCTTGGAGGAGCCGCCCACCATGACAAGATCATCTATGGCCGACACTCTGGAATCCGCATCCTCCAGAAGATGCACAAAAAGCTCCTTGATCCTTCCGAACAAGGGCATACAGATCTCAAAAAGCTTGTTTTCGTCCAGCAGTGCCCGGCAGACCCTGCCCCCTGCCTCAAGCTCCATCTCCACCTGCTCCTGCTCTCTCAGGGCACATTTGGCATTTTCCGCAAGCTTCCTTAATCTGGCCTGTTCCTGTCTGGTCAGCTCCTCCGGCTTAAGTCCGTTTTCCCGGCAGAAATATGCTGAAACCGCCTCGTCGATGTCGTCTCCGCCCAGATGGTTGTCCCCTACCACGGCGATGATCTCTATCACATTGTCAAAGCATTCCACATAGGACAGATCCAGCGTGCCGCCGCCGAAGTCAAAAACCAGAAGCGTCCTATCCTCCTCTCCGTATTCCATCCTATAGGCCAGAGCCGCCGCAGAGGGCTCGTTGATGAGGCGATCCACCTTGAGCCCTGCGATCTGCGCCGCCTTCTTGGTATCGCTGCGCTGCCTGTCATTGAAATAGGCGGGAACCGTTATGACGGCCTCCTCGATCTCCTCCTGCAGGAAGTATTCCGCATTCCTTTTGACCTGCTCCAGCACCATGGCAGAAAGCTCCATGGGCGCATAGTCCCTTCCGCCCAGGGAATACACTTTTGCCGTGCCCATGAAGCGCTTGAAGGAGGCCGCCGTATCCTCAGGATAGGGAATCAGCCGCTCCTTGGCCGCTGCCCCTACCAGAAGGCCCTCCCCCTCCACATATCCCACTGCGCTGGGCAGCAGAAAGCCTCCATCCATTGGAATCAGATGCGCTTTCCCGTCCTTCCAATAAGCTCCCAGACTGTTCGTGGTTCCCAGATCAATTCCTATGACTGCCATGCTTCTCCTCCGTTCTCTGTGGCCGCACACCACATGCCGGGCCGTGGGCCCTGCCGCCACGATCCTTGTATTTTACTGTCCAGTTTACTATCCAGAGCCAGATTCTCCGAAGAACAAAAAACAAGTCTCCGGGAATATTTTTCATCTTCAGGCACATACTACCACTATAATCCAGAGCGCCGGACCGGCGCAGAAAAGAGGAAACAAATGGCACAGGGCAAGGTAGAAATCTGCGGCGTGAACACCTCCAAGCTCCCGCTGCTGAAGGCGGAGGAGAAGGAGGCTCTTTTTCAGCAAATCGAGGCCGGGGACGCAAGTGCGAGGGAAGCCTATATCGAAGGAAATCTGCGACTGGTCCTCAGCGTCATCAAGCGCTTTTCCTCCAGCAACGAGAATGTTGACGACCTGTTCCAGATCGGCTGTATCGGCCTGATCAAGGCCATCGACAACTTCGACTCTTCCCTGAACGTCAAATTCTCCACCTATGCCGTACCCATGATTATTGGAGAGATCCGGCGCTTCCTGCGGGACAACAGCCAGCTGCGTGTCTCCCGCTCCTTAAAGGACACCGCCTACAAGGCCATCTATGCCAGAGAGTCCCTCACCAAAAAGAACCTGAAGGAGCCCTCCATCGAAGAGATCGCCACGGAGATCGGCGTGTCCAAGGAGGACATCGCCTATGCTCTGGATGCCATCCAGAATCCCATGAGCCTTTACGAGCCGATCTTCACCGACGGCGGGGACACCCTCTATGTGATGGACCAGATCAGCGATAAAAAAAATAAAGAAGAGACCTGGGTGGAGCATCTCTCCCTCAGCGAAGCAATGAAACGCCTGAATCCCCGTGAACACGAGATCATCTCCCTGCGCTTCTTCGAGGGCAAGACACAAATGGAGGTGGCCGAATCCATCGGCATCTCTCAGGCTCAGGTCTCAAGGCTCGAAAAAAACGCCCTGCGGACCATGCGGAATTACCTTACCGCATGAAACCTGCCTATCCGTACAGCCTGTCAGATCAAGTTTCTTCCAAGAGGGCGCCCCGTCAAGCCGCCCTCTTTATTCTTTGCTCTTAATCTTCAGCCGCTTTCCGTCTTTATCTGTCAGCTTCCCGCCCCTCTTCCTATCTCCTCCGCCAGAAAACAACATGAAAAAACAGATATCCCGCCACCGCTCCCAGCGTGTTGGTCACGATATCGTCTATCTGGAAAAATCCCCTGCCCGTGGCAAGCTGCAGGCATTCTATGATCAGGCTGGTGGATGCCCCCAGAAGGGTACACCAATGAAAGCGCCTCATCCGCCCAAAAGCCCAGCAGGCAAAAAAACCGTAGGGGACGAACAGCAGCACATTCTCCAGAACCAGCGCATTATTTCTGTCATTGATCCCCCATGTGGAGAACAGCTTCAGATCAAAGACGCTGCCGCCTCCGCCCTCTCTGGAGAGAAAGGTGATGATCAGCATCAATGACAGGTAGAATCCGAAAAACAGAGTGGGCAGTACGGCGGCAGGCTCCTTTTTCCTGCGCCTCCCGATCAGGCGCACTGCCCCTAGGAGCGCCAGTGCGACAGGGATCCCCATCGCAAGGCCGTAGGGAAGATACCTCAGCATAGATATCATATCCCTGCATATATATCCAAAAATATTCTTCATCCCGCAACCTTACCGGCGGCGGTCCCAGTTGTCCCCCGCATGGGCCCACTTTCCCTCTTCCTCAGCAAGCCTCCCGTTCATCCATGCGACGGCTTCTGCCACGCCGTCTTCCTCAAACGCAAACTCTTCTGTTTCCTTCTCTTCCTCCGGGGTACTGAAATAGCCGAAGGGCTCAGGCCAGACAGTACAGCGCAGTCTTTTTCCGCCGTCCTGTCCCTCCGCCTGCTCCAGCCGGTACCGCATCCCCTGATGGCATCCCGTATATGCCGTCTTCTTTAAAAATTCCAACGATAATATATCATCCCGCCGAACCAATATTTTATACCCCGCAAAGCTTAGTATAGAGATAAGTATACCATACTCCCCTGCCTTCTGCCTAGTCTAAATATTGCTGCTCATCTCTTTTTTCAGCTGATGCATGATCTTCTTTTCCAGCCTTGAGATATAGGACTGTGAGATTCCCAGCAGGGAGGCCACCTCCTTCTGGGTCATCTCATGGCCGTCCCTTGTCCCCAGGCCGAAGCGCAGGTTGATGATCTTCTTTTCCCGCTCCGACAGCTTACTGATGGCTCCCAGAAGGAGCTTTCGCTCCACCTCGTTCTCAATGTCCCTGTAGATCACGTCCTCGTCCGTCCCCAGAATGTCCGACAGAAGCAGCTCGTTGCCGTCCCAGTCCACATTCAGCGGCTCGTCGATGGACACCTCCAGCTTGGTCTTGTTGTTCCGGCGCAGGTACATCAGTATCTCGTTCTCGATGCACCGGGACGCATAGGTGGCCAGCTTGATGTTCCTGTCGGGCTTGAAGGTGTTGATGGACTTGATGAGCCCTATTGTCCCGATGGAGATCAGGTCTTCCACCCCCACTCCTGTATTATCGAATTTCTTGGCTATGTACACCACCAGCCGCAGATTATGCTCTATCAGAGTCGCCTTCGCCTCGTCATCATACTCCGTCCCCAGATCTCCGATGACCTGACTCTCCTTTTCTACCTCCAGAGGCGGCGGCAGCACCTCGGCTCCGCCTATGTAATGGATCTCGCCCTTTCTGTGCAGGAACAGGTTTTCCCTGCGTATCATCTTAAACTGCATCTTGCCCGGTAACGTTATTTTCAGAATCATTCTCTCTCTTGTCCCGCCGTTTAAACGGCTTCCCCTTTCTGTTCCCCGCCAAAAGACCGGGGTTCACAATCATTTTCACAGACTCTGCGCAGGCACCCTCCCCGCCGGACAGCTCCTCATTGCTGACAGCAATATATACATCCTTGAAAAATGCTCTCATGCCGTCCGCCTCCAGCTGAAGGCCGGACAGAAGATACCCCGGCAGGATGCCCTTTTTCTTCCCTATGCTGGCATAAGGAATCGCCCGGAAGCCCCTGCCCCCGCCCTTGAAAAGCGCCTCGAAGACGGCTCTGTCCAGCACACAGACGGGCTTGCCGCTGATCGGCTCCACGAGGCTGTTCCCCGAATCCACCAGTGCCTCCACCTCTGCCCTTTCCCCGTCCTGATACAAGGTGGCCCTGCAGAGACTGTCGCCCCTGCCCATGCCGTACCGGAACCTGCTAAACAGAAGAAACACCAGTCCTCCTGCACCCAGAGCGCCCATGATTCCCGTCATCGTCTCCCGGGCCACGGGAAGACGCTTTATAAGAAACAGCAGCGCACCGCCCATGCCGAAGGAATAGACCGCCAGCCGCTCCAGAAGCCTCAGAAACATTCTCAGGCTCCTGATACGGAAGGTTATGCACAGCATCCCCGCCGTCCCAAGAAGCACCCCTGATGCCAGTCTCAGCGCCGGAGGGCCAATGCCCGAAAAGGGTACCAGAAACCCGGCCGCACCTGCCGCAGCCCCGAGAACCATCCTCCATAGGGCGGCGTTCCTGAGGACACTGCGGTCAACCAGTATCAGAAGGTAGAGGTTCATAATGAAATTCATAAAGAACAAGCTGTCAACATATAGCTCATAGTGCATTTGCATCATCCTTTTCATAATCATTATAAGGGGATTGTACTTAAGATTTTGTCAAACAAAGGAAAGAAAAAAGAGAATTTTTCGACAAAAAACAGCCGGGCGGCAGACCGTCCGGCTGTTTTAACCTGTCCTTATACTATTTCTTCTTATTCTTACACTATTTCTCTTATTATTACACTATTTCCTCTGCAGGAAATCAGGGATCTTCAGGGACTTCTCAGGCACGGAGCTGCGGATGTCAGGGGGCTTCTGGATGCCCTGCACCACTGTGGGCTGAGGGTTCGTGTTCTGCGTCTGGGACGCTCCCCCTGCGGAAGCGGGATTCGGGTTCTTCACCGGACTGCCCGCCATATGGCTGCCCGCAGGCCTGTACAGCGAAGACGCACCCAGACGGGAAACCGGCGACACATTGTTGGCTCCGTCGTCCAGACCCGTGGCGATGACCGTGACAGTACAGCTGTCTGTCTTGGTCTCGTCGTACATAGCGCCGAATATGATGTTCACGTCCTCTCCCGTAAGGCTCTGGACATAGTCCGCCGCATCGCTGGCATCCGGCAGGGAGATGTCTCCCGACACATTGAGGATCACGTCCGTTGCCCCCTCGATGGTGGTCTCCAGGAGCGGACTTTCCACCGCCATCTTCACCGCCGCAAGAGCCTTGTCGTCCCCCTTGCCCTCGCCGATGCCGATATGTGCGATGCCCTTGTCCTTCATGACCGTCTGGATATCCGCAAAGTCCAGATTGATGATGGCAGGCAGATTGATCAGGTCCGTGATGCCCTGCACCGCCTGCTGAAGCACCTCGTCCGCCTTCTTAAGCGCCTCGGGCATGGTAGTGCGCCTGTCTACGATCTGCAGAAGCTTGTCGTTCGGAATCACGATCAGGGTATCCACATGCTCCTTGATGCGCTCGATACCGCCCAGAGCATTGATCATCCGGGTTCTGGCCTCGAACCGGAAGGGCTTCGTCACCACCCCCACCGTCAGGATACCCATCTCCTTTGCCAGCTTGGCCACCATGGGAGCAGCGCCGGTTCCCGTGCCGCCGCCCATGCCGCAGGTAACGAATACCATGTCCGCCCCCTTCAGGGCCGCAGCGATCTCCTCCGCACTCTCCTCCGCCGCCTTCTCACCGATCTCAGGCTTCGCCCCTGCGCCCAGCCCCTTGGTCAGCTTCTCGCCGATCTGGAGGAGCATGGGGGCCTTACAGCCCTGCAGGGCCTGCTTGTCCGTATTCACGCCGATAAAGTCCACACCGCTGATCTGTTCATCTATCATTCTATTTACAGCATTATTACCTGCGCCGCCCACACCTACAACAATAATCTTGGCCGCAGATTCAGCATCGTTCGTCTTAATCTCAAGCAAGAGTACGTCCTCCTTTTCTCCCTCTTCATTCCATACTTATTATCATATAATCATTTTTCGAAATTAGCAACCTTTTTCTTAAAAATATCTCTGTTTTTTTCCGCCTCTTCTTCCTCTGCTCCCCGGCCCGGAAATCTATCCCTCTGGCTTGAAGATGTACTTTCCGCTGTCCTCGTCATAGGTCTGCATCTGAAGCAGCCCCTGCCTGCCCTCCAGTCTGGGCAGGAGCTCGGGCAGCAGCATGAGCTTGTTCTCCAGCATGTCCACATCGTTTCCCAGCGCCACCTTCACTCCCCCGAAGTGCACCGTCAGCTCCCCGGACCTTCCAAAGACTATCTTATCTGCTATCAGGCTGTATTTTTTCAGAAGTCTTGTAATGTCAAGGATCTCGTCAAAGATCCTTTCATCCTCCACCGGAATCATCTCTCCCACTACCACATGGTCAAATTCCAGTCCCAGTATCTGCGGAACCCCTACCGTCCTGACATTGGAGCTCTCTACCACGTAACCGTCTTTATCAAAATACATATAAGTATCCAGATTCCTCACATAGCCCGTCAGGGCCTTTTCGTACACCGTG
>CANOFQ010000166.1 GCA_947565325.1 uncultured bacterium | reverse complement strand
CAAATGAAATGACCACGGTTGTTTTCTTTATTCGGGGCAGATGATCCTCGAACACATCGGCGGTGTTCACCATCACCAGAGGGATCACGGGAACCCCGCCTTTCTCCGCTATCTTGAAGCTTCCGTCGTGGAAGGGGAGGAATGTGTCATTGACCTTGTTGCGGGTTCCCTCAGGAAAGATACACAAGGAGATGCCGTTCTTGACCTCTTCCACCCCCTTCAGGATAGTCTTCAGGCCTTCCTTGATATTGTCCCTATTCAGAAACAGGCAGTGGATATTTTTCATCCAGTCCTTCAGCAGAGGCCAGCGCAGCATCTCCTTTTTTGCCACATATCCGGTGACTTTAGGGAAAATGGGGCAGGTGAGCACAATGTCCAGATAGCTGCGGTGATTCCCCACGTATAGGACGGCAGTGTCGGAAGGAATGTTGTCCAGTCCCTTGACGATCACCTTGGTGCCCATGATGAACCGGATACAGCGAAAGCCCCAGCCCACGATGGCCTTGGAGCTTCGGTCCTTCAGGCCGGGATTGAATTTCCCGATGACCCATTCTGCCAGCAGCACAGGTATGCCCAGCACCAGAAATGAGAACAGATAGACTGCCACTAAGATGAGACGAATCATGACATGGCTCCTCCTTGTCGGTCGTATAATCCATGTTCATCATTTTATCATAGAACCCCTGAACTGTACATAGAATAAAGTAAAAGAATATGAGGAATCGCCGCATTTCTGCCACGGTGGGAGGGCGGCGGGAATTAAGAGGTGTATTCTTGCGTTTTCTGTGGAATCAGTTATCGACAATCGGTTTGGTTTTTGGGAAAAAAGAGAATCTGCGGAAAAGAGAGGGTCTGCGGAGAGAAGGGAGCCTGAGGAAAAGTGAGAGTCAGAGGGAAAGCCTGAGGCGGGAAGGGAGCCTGCGGAGGAAGGAGAGCCTAGGGCGGGAAGGAAGCCTGCGGCGGAAAGAGAGCCTACAGAAGAAACATCTGCAGAAGGAGGAAAGCCTGCAGAAGAAGGAGCGGAGGTACATCGAGCTCAGAGCCGGCGGGATATTCGTAGCGTGCCTTCTGCTCTTGAGCGGCTGCACCTTGCTCAGCGAGGAAAAAATCAAGCTTCGGGATCTGGAATTTACGGTGGTCAGTGAGGAAAAGATACCGGATCAGCTGAAGACCATTCTTGAGGAAAAGAAGACACAGCCGTTCCAGATCACCTATACTGACAACAAGAATCTGTACATATGCATCGGCTACGGGGAGCAGGACACGGGGGGCTACAGCATAGCGGTGAACGAGCTGTATCTGACGGATTCCAATATCTGCGTGAGCACCAGTCTTCTGGGGCCTGAGCCGGATGAAAAGAATACCCCGGCCCCTTCTTATCCGGTTATCGTGATCAAAACGGAGTTTCTGGAACAGACAGTGATGTTTGAGTGAGAGAGGGCGTGGCTGTGGATTGTTTTTCATTGTGTTTTGGCTGCATATGTGCTATGCTGGAAATGATCCTCGTATGCGGACTCGGCAAAGTGCAGAGGCTGTAAAAGGGCTGCAGACTCCGATCCGGCAAAGCGCAGAAGCTGAAAAATAAGGATATGGTGAGGCGGCGGGAATCTGTCTCACCCATTCTTTTTGCATGCAGGATATTGCATGCAGGATATGACAAGCTGATTCGGCTCGGCGGCAGCTGCTGCAACAGCGCAGAAATTTTGAACGGTAAGAGTATTTTGGGCGAAAGACAGGGGCTGCCCTATGGGAAGCCGCAGGAGGGAAACGGCAGGGAGGAATATATGATTTTAATACAGAACGCTTATATGATAGATCCGAAGTCAGGCAGGGAAGGACGTTACGACATTCTGACGGAAGGGGACAGAATCGCAAAGATCGCTGAAAAAATAGAGAGGCCGGCAGGAGACTGCACCGTGATTGACGGGGAGGGGCTTCTGGCGGCTCCGGGGCTGGTGGACGTGCATGTACATTTCCGGGAGCCGGGCTTTACCCATAAGGAGGATATTCTTACGGGGGCGGCTGCGGCGGCCAAGGGGGGATTTACCACGGTAGTGATGATGGCCAACACAAAGCCGGCCATAGACAGCGGGGAGATTCTTGGGCAGGTGCTGCAGCGGGGCAGGCAGACGGGAGTCCACGTACTTTCCTGCGCCAACGTGACCATGGGCATGCAGGGAAAGGAGCTGACCCCCATGGAGGAGCTGGCGGCGCTGGGAGCGGCGGGCTTCACCGACGACGGAAAGCCTCTCATGGACGGGAAGCTGGTGCGGGAGGCCATGGAGAGAGCCGCAAGGCTGGACAAGCCCGTCAGCTTTCATGAGGAGGATCCGGCCCTGATCGCCCAGAACGGCATCAACGCAGGGAAGGCCAGCGGGCATTACGGTCTGGAGGGTTCCCCCAGAGAGGCGGAGATCCGCTTGGTGGAGCGGGATCTGAAGCTGGCGCTGGAGACGGGGGCGAAGGTCAACATACAGCATATCAGCGCCAGGGAGTCGGTGGAGCTGCTGCGTCAGGCCAAGGAGAAGGGCGGAAATGTCCATGGGGAGGCCACGCCCCATCACTTCACCCTGACGGAGGAGGCCCTGATCCGGTACGGCTCCCTGGCGAAGATGAATCCTCCCCTGAGGGAGGAGGCGGACCGTCAGGCCATCCTAAAAGGGCTGGCAGACGGCACCATCGATATCATCGCCACGGATCACGCCCCCCACACTGCGCAGGAGAAGGCAAGGCCTCTCACGGAGGCCCCCAGCGGCATCATCGGACTGGAGACGGCGCTGTCTCTGGGCATCACCGAGCTGGTGGAGAAGGGGTATCTTTCCATGAAGCAGCTGCTGCGTCTGATGAGCACGAACCCGGCGGCGCTGTATGGCCTGGATGCCGGATATCTGGCGGAGGGCGGCCCCGGGGACATCGTTCTGGTGGATGCGGGAGCGGAGACGGTTCCCGGGCAGTATGCCTCCAAGGCCTCCAACACGCCGTTCACGGGCTGGAGGCTGAAGGGGAAGGTGGTCTGCACCATCGCCTCCGGCCGGGTAGCGTACAAGGACGATGGAAGCCGATGAGACAAGGAGGCTGATGAGACAAGGAAGCCGATAAGATAGGGAAGCCGATAGGGCATGGAAGCCGATGAGACAATGGAGCCTATAAGACGATAAAGTCCATAAATAAGATAGGAAAGCGCTGTGATTGTCCGCTGCTGTGGGAGGGAGGAAACAAGTTGAGGAGTTTATACGTATCGGATCTGGACGGAACCTTGCTGAGGAGCGATGAGACGCTGTCACAGTTCACCATTGACACGATAAACGAACTGACCTCCAAGGGGATGCTGTTTTCCTATGCAACCGCCAGATCGCTGGTGACGGCGAAAAAGGTCACCAAGGGCCTTAATACACATTTTCCCCTGATTGTCTATAATGGTGCATTCATCATGGATAATGTGACGGAAGAAATCCTGCTGGCCCATTATTTTGAAGCGGATATAGCGGAGGTTTTTGAACGGTTGTTCAAGGAGGATATCTATCCGATTGTGTATGCTTTCATTGACGGGGCAGAGAGGTTTTCGTTTATACCGGAGAAGTGTACGGCAGGGATGCAGAAATTCATCCGGAGCAGAAGAGGCGACAGGCGGATCCGTACAGTGAATACGGCGGAGGAGCTGGTCAGAGGGAGTTCCTTTTATATTACTTGCATCGACACGCCGGAAAAGCTCGCTCCCTTTTATGGAATGTACAGGGATCAGTACCATGCCGTATATCAGCAGGACATCTATTCCGGCGAGCAATGGCTGGAGATCATGCCGGGGAAGGCGTCAAAGTCCAATGCAATCCGAGAATTGAAGAAGCTGCTGGGGTGCGACAGACTGGTCACGTTCGGCGATGGGAAAAATGATATTGACATGTTTGAGATATCGGAGGAGGCCTATGCGGTGGGGAATGCTGATGAGGAGCTGAAGGCTGTGGCAACTAAGGTTATCGGCTACAACAATGAGGACGGGGTGGCTAAGTGGCTCAGGGAAAATGTGAGGCATTTCGGTGGGAGAAATGAATCGATAAGATCTTTACTTTGACACGCTTTGGGGATTGCCGCTGTTGTAATGGCGTTCAGGCAAAGTAAGAATAGGCAAAAAGGAAAGCAAAGCCAAGAAGGAAGATTGACAAAAGCCAAAAAGGAAAACAAAGCTTGAAAGAGAGAAATGGAAAAACAGACCGAGGAAAGGAAGGAACGCCATGAAACAGAAGCAGACGGCAACGGTGATTTCCCAGAGGGAAATCGCACCGGACATTTATGATATGTGGCTGGAGTCGGCACTGGCCAAGGAGGCCCGGCCCGGCCAGTTTCTGGGAGTCTATCCCAAGGACAGGAGCACTCTGCTCCCCCGGCCCATCAGCATCTGCGAGGTGGACAGCATCTGTAGCACAGATGGGGGCAGAAACGCCCTGCGTCTGGTATACCGTATCGCAGGAGCGGGCACAAGGGAGTTTTCCGGCTATAAAGCCGGGGATTCGGTCTCGCTGCTGGGCGTTCTGGGCAACGGCTTTCCGCTGGAGCAGGGAACCGGGAAAAAAGTCTTTCTGATGGGCGGGGGCATCGGCGTCCCCCCTATTCTGGAGCTGGCGAAGCGGCTGGAGGCGGACAAGCAGGTCATTGTGGGCTACCGGGACGACAAGCTGTTTCTGAAGGAGGATCTGGAGAAATACGGCAGGGTGTACGTGGCCACGGAGGACGGCAGCGCAGGAACCAGAGGGAATGTGATGGATGCAATAAGGGAGAACGGTCTGGAGGCGGAAGTGATCTTCGCCTGCGGTCCCATGCCCATGCTGCGGGCCATCAAGGCTTATGCGGCGGAAAAGGGCATTCCGGCCTATATTTCACTGGAGGAGCACATGGCCTGCGGCGTAGGGGCCTGTCTGGGTTGCGTGGTGAAGACGAAGGAGCTGGATCATCATTCCCATGTACACAATGCGAGGATCTGCACGGACGGCCCTGTTTTCGAGGCCGCAGAAGTGGAGATATGAGCTGCCAGAGCTGCATTGAGGCAGACGGCTATGTGCCGGAATGGGCAGATTCCGGCAGATGTAAGGTGCATGAATGTGCCAGAAAGCATAATGTGCAGTTCTGCGGCATGTGCGAAGAGTTTCCTTGTAGGCAGTTGACCTCTGTCATACATTGGAATCCGGATATCGTGGAACATCTGAGTGCGCTTGCAAAGAGATATCATGAACAAAATAACACCTCGAAAAAGTGATCATGGAACTGGCAGGCAGGGAAAGGAAGAGGGCATATATGAATACAGAGGTTAAAATCGCAGGGGTCACATTAAAGAATCCGGTCATGACGGCATCGGGAACCTTCGGATCAGGCATGGAGTATTCGGAATTTGTAGATCTGAACAAGCTGGGAGCGGTGGTGACCAAGGGCGTGGCCAGCGTTCCGTGGCCGGGGAATCCCACGCCCAGAGTGGCGGAGGTCTACGGGGGGATGCTGAACGCCATCGGGCTCCAGAATCCCGGGATCGACGTGTTTCTGGAGAGGGACATCCCCTTTCTGAAGCAATATGACACAAAAATCATTGTGAATGTCTGCGGCAAGACCGTGGAGGATTATGTGGAGGTGGTGGAACGTCTGGGAGACGAGCCGGCTGTAGCTATGCTGGAGATCAACGTGTCCTGCCCGAACGTGAAGGAGGGGGCCATCGCCTTCGGGCAGAAGGCTGACGCACTGTCCCATATCACTGGGCAGATCAAGAAGCACGCCAGACAGCCCATCATCATGAAGCTGAGTCCCAATGTGACGGACATTGCCGAGATGGCCAAGGCGGCGGAGGCGGCGGGGGCCGACGCTCTGTCCCTGATCAATACGATCACGGGGATGAAGATAGACATTCATAAAAGAAGGTTCGCCATCGCAAACAAGACCGGAGGCATGAGCGGCCCTGCAATCAAGCCCATTGCGGTGCGCATGGTCTATCAGGCGGCTCAGGCAGTGAAGATTCCTGTCATCGGCATGGGAGGCATCGCCACCGGGGAGGACGCCGTGGAATTCCTGCTGGCGGGTGCCAGCGCAGTGAGCGTGGGTGCCATGAATTTCGTGAATCCCTATGCCACGGTGGAGGTGCTGGAGGGCATCCGGGGCTATATGGAAAGGTATCATGTGGAGAACGTGACGGATCTGATCGGAGCAGTGGAGGGTTGAAAGGGCATTGCAGTGCAATGTATCTGAAGATGCATGACAGGACTGGGATAGGAGACAAAAATGAATACAGTAAAGATCAACAAGGGAAGCACAAAGATGATAGCCCATAGAGGCCTGAGCGGCCTTGAGACGGAGAATTCCATTCAGGCGTTCATTGCGGCGGGTAACCGCAGCTATTACGGGGTGGAGACGGACATCCATGTGACAAAGGACGGAAGGTTCGTGGTTATCCACGACGACAATACGGGCAGGGTGGCCCATGACGATGTCAGGGTGGAGGAATCCACCTATGAGCTGGTGCGCAGGATTCGGCTGAAGGCGCTGTGTCCGGCTTCGGGAACGGCTGAGGAAGAGGGCTGGAGGGCAGGCGACCGTCAGGATCTGGTGATTCCCAATCTGGGCGAATATGTCCGCATCTGCAAAAAGTATGAGAAGAGATGTATTCTGGAGCTGAAGAATGAGTTCCGGACGGAGGATATAGGGCGGCTGGCGGAGGAGATCCGGGGCATGGGCTATCTGGAGGAGGTTACCTTCATCTCCTTTTGCCTGAACAATATGATCCGCCTGAGAAGTCTTCTTCCCGAGCAGGAGCTTTATTATCTGGCGGGAACATACGACGGGGAAATTCATGCTGCCCTGAAAAAATACGGACTTCATCTGGATATCTATTATCCTGCCCTGACGAAGGAGATCGTGGAGGCGCTCCATAGGGACGGTATTCTGGTCAACTGCTGGACCTGCGACGATAAGCGGGAGGGAGAGAAGCTGGCGGAATGGGGCGTCGATTACATCACCTCTAACATATTGGAATGAGTGGATATGGAAAAAGGATTCTGGTCGATAAGGGGACGCAGAAAAGGTTTTACTTTGGCAGAAGAGCAGGCGGAACGCATAATGGACAATTGATGCACTGGTGAGGCGGTTGGATTTGGAGGCGGATATGGCAAGGGTGGTAGGAATCGGACATCAGGATTTTGCAACGGTCATCACAAAGAATATCTTTTATGTAGACAAAACCAAATTCATTAAGGAATGGTGGGAGTGTGAGGACAGTGTGACTCTGATCACCCGCCCCAGACGCTTTGGCAAGACATTGAACATGAGCATGGTGGAGCAATTTTTCTCTGTTGAGTTTTCGGACAGAGGCAGCTTGTTTGAAGGGCTTGCCATCTGGCGGGAGGAGCGCTATCGGCTGCTGCAGGGGACATATCCTGTTATTAGTCTGTCCTTTGCTAAGGTGAAAGAGACCTCCTTTGCCGACGCCAGAAAAATGATATGTCACATTATTGCCACTTTGTATAATCGACATGGTTTTTTGCTGGAAAGGGATTTTCTGAATGAGAAAGAAGCGGATGCTTTTCGGAAGGTATCCGCAGAGATGGACGGCTATGTGGCACTGGATTCTCTGAATATGCTGTCAGGCTATCTGAGCCGGTATTACGGGAAGAAGGTCATTATTCTGCTGGACGAGTATGACACACCTTTGCAGGAGGCCTATGTATATGGATATTGGCAGGAACTGGCGGAATTCATGCGCGGCTTGTACAGCATCTTGCAAATAAGCGTCAGGGAACACAGAAGGCAAAGACCCGCGG
>CANOFQ010000165.1 GCA_947565325.1 uncultured bacterium | reverse complement strand
TATAAGGCAGAAGCATAGTTGATTCATATGGTAAGAGGCAGGTGGATTATTTTCACCTGCCTCTTACCATATGAATCAACTATGCTTCTGCCTTATATGTCGGTTCTGCTTCCATCTTATGCACCGGCTAAGCTTTCGCCCTATCTGCCGGCTTTACCCGGCTCATGCAGAAACACGAACCGCCGGAAGCGATTCATTCCCCTTCAAAAATACCGGAAACTCACGCAAAGGGATTCTCCGTAGGATACATCATGCCCTTGGGCTGGTTGAAGTTCAGATCCTCCACGGGAACGCCGATGTACTTGAACACCTCGAAAAGCTCTTTTCCGAAATGTCCGAAGGCCACTGCGCCGTGATGAGGATAATTCTTCTCGATCAGCACATGGCGGTAGAATCTGCCCATCTCCGGAATTGCGAATACGCCGATGCCTCCGAAGGATCTGGTGGCAACGGGAAGCACCTCGCCCTGAGCGATGTAGGCCCGCAGCTTGCAGTCCGCCGTGCTCTGGAGACGGTAGAAGGTGATGTCTCCGGGAAGGATGTCACCCTCCAGCGTACCCTGAGTCACCTCCTCGGGCAGCGTTCTGGCCATGATCATCTGGTACTTCATGCTGCAGGCGGAAAGCTTTCTGGAGCAGGTATTGCCGCAGTGGAAGCCCATGAAGGTCTCCTCGTGCCGATAGGCGAACTTGTCCTTGATGGACTCCTCGTACATATCTCCCGGAACACTGTTGTTGATGTCCAGCAGCGTTACCACGTCGCCGCTGACGCAGGTGCCGATGAACTCGCTCAGGCACCCGTAGATATCCACCTCGCAGGACACGGGGATGCCCATTCCCGTGAGACGGCTGTTCACATAGCAGGGCACGAAGCCGAACTGGGTCTGGAAGGCGGGCCAGCACTTTCCGGCAATGGCCACATATTTCCGATATCCCTTATGGGCCTCGATCCAGTCCAGCAGAGTCAGCTCGTACTGGGCCAGCTTAGGCAGCACCTCGGGCTTTAAGTTGCCCTCGCCCAGCTCCGCCTCCATCTCCTTCACCTTGGCGGGAATGCGGGTGTCGCCCTCGTGCTTGTTGAAGGCCTCGAACAGATCCAGCTCGGAGTTCTCCTCGATCTCCACGCCCAGATTGTACAGCTGCTGGATGGGTGCGTTGCAGGCAAGGAAGTTCAGCGGTCTGGGGCCGAAGCTTATGATCTTCAGGCCGGACAGCCCGATGATGGCTCTTGCGATGGGCAGGAAGCCGTGCAGCATATCTGCGCACTCCTGTGCGGTTCCCACCGGATACTCCGGAATGTAGGCCCTCACGCCCCTCAATTTCAGGTTATAGCTGGCGTTCAGCATGCCGCAGTAGGCATCGCCCCTGCCGCCGGTAAGGTTCCCCTGAGACTCCTCCGCCGCAGCGATAAACATCACCGGGCCGTCAAAATGCTTGGCAAGCAGCGTCTCGCTGATCTCGGGGCCGAAGTTGCCCAGATACACGCAGAGGGCGTTGCAGCCCGCTTCCTTGATGTTCTCCAGCGCCTGCACCATGTGGATCTCGCTCTCCACGATGCACACGGGGCATTCATAAACGCCCTCGCTGCCGTATTTCGCAGCATAGGCCTCCATCAGCGCCTTCCTTCTGTTCACCGACAGGGACTCCGGAAAGCAGTCCCGGCTCACCGCCACTACGCCGATCCTGACCTGAGGCAGATTGTTCGTTGCAACCAAATCGCTCATTTCTTTTTCCTCCTAGCTATAAAATTATTTCTTTTTATATAATTTCCTTTAAAAATATTTGCTTCTTCAATTATTCCTTCAATATATTTCTTCAATTATTTCTTTCTATAATCATCTCTTTCTATAATAGAATCAAAGTTCGGATTCTATTATCTAAGTTCTATTATAAAATTTTAGAGCAGACTTTATAATGGTACACAACAGCAAAACAGCCGCCGCAAATGCGCCATAAACGAAAATACTGGTATACCAAGGCGCAGACCATGCACGATACAGATCAGGATGCGTCTTATAATGCCAGCACACATATGCCCCGTGGCCTATGGCCACTCCCACGCAGCTTCCCATCACGATATTCAGCACTCTGTTCAGCCTTTTTAGCATTCTCCGTTCCTCCTGACGGCTGCCGTCATGCATTTTCCCGCAGGCACAGATTCTTCCCCTTAAGCCCCAGAAAGCTGCCCTCCGCCAGCCCGCCTTCGGGATGTCCGATAAGCCATTTATTCACTGCCGCCAACAAGGCATCCTCATTGTCTGCGCCCTCCGGGCCGTTCCCTGCCTTGGCATGTGCGCCCTTCAGCGGATAATTGGTTCCCTTTGGCAGCACGATGGCCACCTGAAAGCCCTTTTCCTCCACATGGCAGGGGGCATAATGCAGCGTGGTGGCATACACCTCAACCCCGGTTCCCGCCGGTATCAGGAAGGCCTTCACCTTGGAAGTGTCATAGGTATGATCCTCCTCCACCTCCGCCAGAAGCCCCAGCATCAGCACCGTGTCCCATGCGGCCACATTGATCTCGGAATCCCGATGATACTCCAGCGCGTTCAGCTTCACATTATGCCCATTGCAGTACCCGATCTGGATGGGCATCTCGCCGTATGCGATCCGGGAAAGCTCCTCCAGCACAGGCATCTCCTCCAGAGACGCCACAGAGGGCTCGTAGATCACCTCCTCCGGAACCGGAGTCTTCTTCAGGGCCTCCACCAAATCGGAAAAATCAATATTGTCGATCACTCTTCCATAACTCCGGAAGGCAGGATCCGTCACTTTTAAAATCTCCATCTGTCCGTCACACTCCTATTTCTCGTCTTGTTTCTTGCATCTTAGTTTTGTTTCTTACATCTTATCCTGTTTTGTTTCTTACATCTTACCCTGTTTTGTTTCTTGCATCTTACCTTGTTTTGTTTCTTACATCTTACCCTGTTTTGTCCTGTTTACTATCATTCCGTAATACCGTCATCCCGCACAGCAGAATCCTTCAGGATCTTTATAAGGCTCCCTCGGTCTCTGAATCATACTTGTCAAAGTATACCATATTTTCCGGCTTCTGTCTTCCCATTACTTGCTCATTATTGATGCGACTTATCATATTTTGCGCCGTGTCCGTCCTACCTTACCACCAGCCGCGTCCTCACCTGAGCGTATTCTTCCCGCAGATCCAGCTCCTCCGTCAGATCCAGAACCGGATCGCCGTCCGCATCGAAATGCACCCTCCTGACCCCGCTGCTACGCACACCGTCCACTCCCGGTCTGGCGTGATAGGTGTTCCATACCGTCCCGTCATCATCGATCACATAAGCGTTGTGCCCCGTGCCGAACTCTCCCTCCACGCTTCTGGAGGTCAGCAGAGGGTAATTTTTCTTGCGCCAGCTATGGGGATCCAGCAGATCCTTTCCCTTCTCAATGGTCAGAAGCCCCACCACGTAGGAGGTGTCCACCGCTGCGCTGGAGAAGGTCAGGTACAGCTTATCTCCCCGAAGCAGAGCAAAGGGCCCCTCGTCCACGAAGGTATGATTGTTGGCCCAGCCGTACTCAGGCTTGGACAGCACCACGGGATCCGTAGCCAGCCGCCACGGCTCCTGTGGATCCAGCTTTGCGATATAGAGCCAAGCCCCCAGATCCTTGGGCAGAAACTGCCTCTGGGACCAGACCACATAATATTCCTCCTCCCACTGAAAGCAGGTCATGTCCAGCGTGATCTCCTTCCCCGCCTCGCAGATATCGCTGCCGTCCTTCCTCACCACCCGTCTGGGCGCAGACCAGTCCTCCCTGCAGGCAGGGTCGCCCCCTTCTCTCAGCTCCATCACATGGCTCTCCTCCCAGAAGAATTCCCCCGGAGTGGCCGCATGGAAAATATAGAGCCTGCCGTTAATCTCATGGAACTCCGGAGCCCAGAGCAGTCCCCCGATGCCGGGATAGGTAACAGAATCCAGAAGCAGCCGCTCCTCTGCCTCCACCAGCCCCGGAATGCTTTCCGCCTCCCTGATGAAAAGGGTATGATTGCCGTCCGCATCGTTGGTGGCGATAAAATAATACCTGTCGTTCCATTTGCAGACGCAAGGATCGGCACGGTTGTAAGCAATGGGGAATGAAAAATGATCCTGATGGATCCTGCCCCGGATCTCATATTCCCCTTTCTTGGAGAAATCCACCTGCGACAGATCCCAGTCCACCCGTTTGGAGGCCTGACTCCCGTCGCTGTACAGCGCCGTGGCATAATACCGCCCCAGCTCTTCCCGGCTCGCCGCCTCCACCTGCTCCGGGAAAAGGATTCCCGTATTCACCGGCGGCGTCAGCTTCCTGCGCAGTCTGGCAGCCACCTCCTCCGGCACCTCCAGCACGTTGTGGGGGACTGCCCCCTGAATTCCTGCTGCTGGGCTTCCCTGATTCACATTTCCCGAACCAAAGGGATCGCTTCCCCCGTTCAAGCTTCCTCCCTCTGCGCCTGACTGATCGGAAGAGCGCTGTATGTGCCCCCCTACTCCCTCCGATCCGACTTCCGAGGACCCCGCCTCATTCTCGGCGCCGCATCGGGCATCCTCCCCCTCTGCGGCCGCCCTCAGGGACAGCCGGCCCTTCACCGTCTCCGCCTCGCTGCCCAGCATCTCCGGCACACTGGCAAGCCGCAGTTCATCAAGGCTTGCGATAAAGGCCCCAAACCACTCTCCCGTCCGCTCCTGCCACAGAACCCGGAACCTCCTGCTTTCCTGCTCATAGGTGCAGACAATCCGCTCCACATGCTCCGTCCCCAGCTTCAGAAGCCCCGCTTCCTCATATTCCATCAGATCCGGAGACACGAAAAACACTGCGCATCCCCTGCTCTCCTCGTCCTGGCCGCCGTCCCCCTCTATGCGAACCGCCGCCACCCCGAACCTGCCGTCCGGCAATGCGAACAGCCATGGGTTCTTCAGGCTCTTGGGGTTCAGGGATCCGTCCTGATTTTCCGTGGCCTTCACGAACAGCACCCCGCTGTTGTGATTCAGCGCCTCATACTCCTTCCCGTCCTCGCTTACCGCCAGATGCATACTGTACGCCAGCCTCGGATCGTACAGCGCCGAATTGACAGGTTCCCTTGTATAATTCAGTATGTATGCCATCTCTTATCTCTCTTCCTTTCTTACCGGCTCTCTTACTGGTTTTCCTACCAGCCTTCTTACCGGCTTTCTTATCAGTTTTCCTGTCGGTTTTCTTACCAACTTTCTTGCCGGTTTTCTTACCAACTTTCATGCCGGTTTTTCTACCAGCCTTCTTGCCGGCTTTCCTATCGGTTCTCTTACCAGCTTTCTTACTGGTTTTCTTGCCGGAACACCTCCAGCACAGTACTGTCCTTTTTCACGAAAGCGATAAACTGATCCAGCCTCGCCTGTGCCGTGACCCATTTCTTTCCCCTGTACACCTGCCCGTCGGTGACCAGAACCCATTGTCCCTCCGGCAGGTACACCTTTCTGGAGGTCTGGCCCTTCTCCATGATGGGCGCAAACAAGATGTCCGGCCCGAACAGATACTGATCCTCCAAAAGATAACATTCCGGATCCTCATAATACTCGTAGAACATGGGCCGCATGAGGGGCGTTCCCATTCTGCCCGCCTCCTCCATATGCTCCATGATATAGGGCCGCAGGCGCTCCCTCAGCTCGATGATCCCCTTGAGAATATGATAATTCTCCTCTCCGAAGCGCCATATCTCGTTGGGCCCTCCGCTTCTCTCGATAATGCCCGGATGCCTCTCCTCCTGGTCCTTCGTCCTGAGTCTGGAGCCATGGAGGCGCATGATGGGGCAGAAAAGCCCGAACTGGAACCATCGCACCAGAAGCTCCCGAAATTCCGGGCTCTGGGTGTCACCCATCAAAAAGCCGCCGATGTCGCTGTTCCACCAGGGGATCCCGCACATGGCCATGGACAGCCCGCTGGTGACGCTCTGGCGCAAGGCCCTCCAGTCGGACATGATATCCCCGTTCCACACTGCCGCACCGTACCTCTGGCTACCGGGATAGGCCGCTCTGGTCAGGGAGATGATTTCCTCCTCCCCCTCTTCTTTAAGCCCCTCGTAGAACATCTTCACATAATAATAAGGATACAGCAGCGCTGTCTGGGCGCCGTTGCCCAGATAGAAGCGCAGGTGTCCGAACTGCTGGGGATGCACCTCTGGCTCCGCCTCATCCAGCCAGAAATTCTTGATCCCCTTGTCATAATAGTTCTCCTTCACCCTCTCCCACACAAAGGAGCGGGTCTCCGGGTTCATGGGGTCGATGAAGGTCTGCTGTCCGTAGAAGTCGAAGGTTCCGAACTGCCCGTTCTCCGTGCGCACCAGCATGTTGGCCTCGCTCATGGCCCGAAAATTCTCACTCTTGGGATTGATAGTGGGCCAGATGGACACAATGGGCTTTATCCCCATCTCCTCCAGCTCCCGGCACATGCCGGCAGGATCCGGCCAGTATTTCGGATCGAACTTCCATTCCCCCTGCTCTGTCCAGTGAAAATAATCGATGACGATGGCGGAAATGGGAATGCCCCTTTCCTTGTACTCTCTGGCCACCTCCAGCAGCTCGTCCTGACTCTCATAGCGCAGCTTGCACTGCCAGAAGCCGGAGGCCCAATCCGGAAATTTCGGCGCATAGCCCGTCAGGTCGCAGTAGATCTTCATCACGTCTGCGGGCCTCTCCCCCGCAAAAATCAGATAATCCGCCTGATAGGCGCTGTCTGCGCACCACAGCGTATGGTTTCTTGTAGTCTCGCATCTCCCCGGAGCCGGATTGTTCCAGAAAAACCCGTACCCAAGAGAGGAGTATACATAGGGCAGAGTAGCCTTCGTATTATAATGCACCAGATTGCAGGTGCTGCCCTTTCTGTCAAAGGCGTCCTCCGTCTCCTGCCCCAGACCGTAGAAATGTTCTCCCTCATTGGCGTCGAAGATCACCTTCACCTGATAATGATCTCCCTCCACATGGACGTTCTTATTGACATAATCTCCCTCAAACTTAGTGTGAAGGATCTGCTCCCCCTTTCGGTAGTAAGTGACCACCCCGCCGTACCACGGATTCCCCGCCTCCAGCGTGGCGGAGATCATCCCGTTGGTTATGGTGACGAATTTTTCATCCCCCTGGATGACGCAGGCATCCTCCGTGGCGGGAGGCAGCAATGTCCAGCTTTCCTCCGAAACCCTTGCGTTCCTCGTGGAACGGCAGCGGAGACAGTCCTTGCCGTAAGGCTCTATCACCGTGACCTCATCCCTTCTCCTGAAGATGACCGATTTTCCCGAAATCGTTATGCTTCCCATGCCGTCTCTTCCTTTCTGCGCATATAGCAGCCTAAAATAGCCTGAAAATTCTGACTGACTCTGCCCGTCCGATTCGGTTCGGCCCCTCTGGTTCGTCCCATTGGCCCTCTCGTCAGTCAGATTTCCAACCCCTCGTTCGGTTTCCGACCACAGCCCTTGTATATCTCCTTGGTGCTTTCTTCGTTTCCCGACCGCTTGTCTGTCCTCTCGGTGCTTCATCCGTCCCCCGACCGCTCGTCTGTCTCCTCGGTGCTTTATTCGTTCCCTGATCCCTTGTATGTCTCCTCGGACAAGCGAAAGCTGCAGGCCCCAGAGCTACCCTCAGACTGCAAAGTCTCATAATCAGTTTATCTTGTTTTCCTCTTCAGCGCAATGATGTATTCTGTAAGAAAATTGATCTATTCTCTTCTTTCAGGATTCTCTGCCTCGGAAGTCCGTAGCCTCCCCATGCTTGTCCCCTTGGAACAAAATAAAAAACAGTTGATTTCCTATGCAGGATATGGTACATTGATCACAGAGCAGAGCATCTTCATAAACACATTTCAAA
>CANOFQ010000164.1 GCA_947565325.1 uncultured bacterium | reverse complement strand
CTGTGTACATGCATAATCAAAGGCATCACCAAGTACCGACTGTGCCTTACTCAGATATATTTCTTGGTATGCGCAGGTCATCATTCCGAATGCCTCCTCTCATGATATCCTGAATATATAGACCGTCGCTTCCCTCCTCTGACATTTTCAGATATAGCTGATATATCGCTAGAGTGATAGTGCGTTAATGGCTGAACTGTAATAAAACAAAGAGAAAATCAAAATAAATTGAAAATGTAAAAATTACCTTTATTGCAGAAGCGCTATTTTTATGGTAAAGAAGGATATGTACAAATCTTTATACAGATAGGAAAGGAAGAAAAGAATTCCATTTTAAACAGAATTTGTTCTGAACTCGGAGAATGTAGGATGGAGACTGTGAAAATGGAGACTATGAAAATAAGTAAATTCATGAAAAAACACAGTGAGGCAGGGATAGTGTTGGCTGTTCTGGTGTTTATTGCGGCATTCGGCCTTACAGCCTGCGGCAGCAAAGGAGGGGACGGCAGTTCCGTCGTTTCCGGCAGGGAAAGCGACGGAGGCAAGGAAAACCATGGAGATAAGGAAGGTGACGGAGGCGGTGAAGAGCAGACCGAGTCAAAAGCGGATCCGGAGACAGAACAGATATGGAAGGAGCCTACACTGGCGGACGGGAAGGCAAAGCTGATTTGTCGAGACGGGGTCTATCTCTGCGTGGCATATTACGGCCCTTGTTCAGGCGCATCATTTGCGAATACAGACGGGAAGAGAATAGCGGATTTTGTCGGATACGGGCGTCCGTCCCACGGCTGGACGATTATTCAGTGCAAAGAGTTTCCGGAGGAATATGCTAATGAGGATGTTATGCTCTTGGTGACGGATCAGACTGCGGAAAGGAATGCGGACGGAACCTATCAGACGGGTCTGTTTCCTTTTCCGGAGACGCTTACGAAGGAAGAGGCTGTGGAGATCGGCCTAGATATTGTGGCGGACCATATTTGCATGGTCAGCACGGATAAGCCTACATATGGATGGAATAATTTCACGGCTCCGTTTGTGTACGTCAATTATCTGGATGAATACCATGGCCGCCCCATAGAGGAGATCGAGGGGCTGATGGAAAGCTTCAGCTTCTACGCCGAGGACGGCACGCCGTTAGGAGAGTGCTTTGAGGGCTATACGATGAAGTGCGAGCCGGGTATCGGCACCAGCATCTGCATCTATTTCTATAATGATGACACCAGCGGAAGCAGCAGTGCCCTGAAAGAACAGAATAAGGCGAAATGTGACGAATTGCGGGCCTTGAAGCCGTATATCGTTTACACGGCCCCGGACGGGACGACGCAGCAGTTCCCGTTTTTTAAAGAGAAATAGATATCAAGAAATAGATATAAGCCGGGCCGGCTTAAGCAACAAGATGGATGATTTCTTACTGGCTGTAAGGGATTTTAACATAAATATATTATAGGAAAGGAAAATCTATCATGGAAAAAATCAAAGCATCCTTTAGCTGTGTAACTGTAAAAATCGCTCTTGTAGCTGACCTTCTCTGTTTTGTCAGCATATTTCTGCCGTGGCTGACGGAGAGGGGACACACTATGTCTCTGACGGAGGCCTTTGCGGAAAAGCCCAGTTATTTTGTGGGCATGCCTGTTATGCTGGCGGCAGGGCTGATCTGGGTGGCGCTGTGGTTCCTGCTGAATCACCCTAAGCTCACGCTTGTGGGAGTGCTTCCTCTGCTGCTGGTGGCGCTGGTTATGGTGATGACGGCGTCCGACTATGGTCTGGCTCTGGGCATAGGCTTCTTCCTCTATGTCATCGGATTGATTGCATGTGTGGTGATGGCTTTTATGACGAAGAAGATCAGAAAGACCGATACGCCGCCTGCTGCCGGAAACGTGAGAAATTAAAGAAGCAGGGACGCTAAGGGAATCGGGAAGGCCAAAGGAATCGGGGACGCTAAGGAATCCGGAAAAGCAAGGGAACCGAGAAGCCGAGAGGCAAGGGAACCGGGAAAGTCAGAGTTCTGAGAAACAGAAAGGATATGATATTATGAAGAGCTTGAAAAAAGCCGTTTCGGCGGTGCTGGCGCTTGTACTGGCGCTGTCTCTCGCAGCCTGCGGCTGGGGCAAGGAGGATGGCAGCTTCGGCATGGGCCAGAAGGAAGGGGAAGGACAGACATCTTCGGAGGCCGGGAACCGGGGCTCTGCTGGAACGAAGGAGGCCTCGGGTGAAAAGGCGGGCTCCGATGAGGGGCAGCCGTCGGACAAGGATGCGGGAACATCCCAGCCGAAGGACGGCGTGGTACATATTAAGACGGCCCGGCAGCTGGTGGAATTTGCCGATACCATCAACAACGGAGAGGACAAGGCCCTGAGCGCTGTGCTGGACGAGGATATCGACATGAGCAGCGTCTGCGGGGCGTCTCTGGGAAGCTGGATTCCCATCAAGGGCATGACGGGCGATTTTGACGGCGGCGGGCATACCATCAGCAATCTGTACTGTGTTCAGGAAAAAAGCGCTGCCATGTTCGTGGAGCATAAAGGCAGCGTAAAGAATCTTACGCTGATGAATGCGGTAATAGAATCTACGGGAGGCAGCGCAGCTGGTCTGGTGATCAGCCTTTCGGGAGGCGGTGCCATTGAAAACTGTCAGGTCAGCGGAAGCATCAAGGGGTATAGCCGGGCAGGAGGAATCGTCACGGATACCTATAAGGAAACCATTGTCCTGAAATGTGTCAACGAGGCCAGAGTGGAAGGCGGTCATATGGAAGGCACGAAGTATAAGGGCAATGCTGCCGGAATCGCCTCATGGCCCAGAATGGGCGGACAGATACAGGAGTGTGTCAACCGGGGAGAGATCATCGGGGCAGGCTACGATGCGGGAGGCATCGTGGGGAGCTGTGAGGAAGGCATTATTCTGATAGAGGACTGTGTCAATGAGGGGGACGTGCACGGCGGATACCGGGCAGGCGGCATCGCCGGGCTGACCGGGGAGAACACGGTGACCAACCGATGCGTCAACAAAGGAAGGGTCTATGAGGCCAAGATCGTGGGAGGCATCGTCGGGGCATGCAACCATGTGATACTGAACTGTGCGAACCACGGAAACCTTGAGGTGGCAGACACGGAAGAATATTTCGGTGTGGGAATATTCGGCATCTCAAAAGAGAGCCTGAATGGAATGGTCAACTGCTACAGTACCGGCAGCGTCACCTGCGGAAAAAATGCAAACGTAGCGGTATTCGGCTATTCGGGCAGCGCCATGTGCATGAATCTGTACAGCTACGGGAATGTGACCATCAATGCCGACAAGGGTCTCCTGCCCAAGGACTGCGGTCTATGGAATGTCTGGGCGAGGGAGGGCTGCGTCATAACCCCGGAGGGGTTCGACCAGAAAAATATCCAGATCGAGTATTTCAGGGCCGAGGCGGATTTTTCCGGCGGGGCAGTGCTGGAGGAGCTCAACAGCGCCGTGGAGAGCTTCAATAACGACAAGTTCGAGGATCTGCAGGACGCAGCGTCGTTTGCAAAAAAATTCAAGGGGCAGGGAGAGTTCGAACTCAGCAAGTGGGTAGCCGGGCCGGACGGCCTGCCGCAATTCGAGTGGGAGTAGGGGGAAACATAAAAGCCGGGGCAGCGGCCGCAGCTGCGGCGGAAACCCCTGCGGAGCAGGCGGCAGAACCGTACTGTGTCGAGATGGGGACGCAAAACCATGAACGGGTGACAGCCCCATGCCTCAGATAATGTCATGCCGGAGGCAGATCTGCGAACTCCAGCGTGACCCTGAACAGCCGGTCATCCAGCTGGGCAGACACTGTGCCGCCCATCCGACACATCAGCTCCTTGACGATAAACAGACCCAGCCCGGAGGAAGCCTTCCCCCGGGCTGGGTCTGCCTTGTAGAATCGGTCGAACAGCCGGGAGAGATCCATGGGATTTCCCTCAGGGACGGGATTTTCAAAGACGATGCAGCCGCCGGAAATGGATGCTTCGGACTGGGCCGGAGCGTGGCAAGCGGCAGCAGGCCCCTTGCCGTACTGCAGGATCCGCAGGCCGCCGCTGCCGTGGAGCAGGGCGTTCTGGATCAGGTTCTGGAAGATGCGCCGGAGGGCTTCCTCCTCCCCTAGGATCCGGTAATCCTCCTGCTCAAACACTACCTCCGGGGCGCAGCCCACCCTCTCGAACTGTTCATGGAAGCCCAGCAGGCATTCTCCCAGAAGAGGGAGTGCCTGCAGCCTTTTCTGGCCTTCCGGGGCCAGCGCAAAGTCGTCGCTGGTGAGCTTGGTGTACAGAAACAGCTTCTCCAGCATGTCCGCCAGCTCCTCCATGCGGGTCAGGGCCGCCGATAGGAAATGCTTCTCCTTTTCGGCGTCCTCGCATTCCAGCGCTAGCTGCACATATCCGGAGGCACCCGTGAGCGGGGTGCGGATATCGTGGGCCAGGCTGGTGATGTTCTGCTTCAGGAGCCTTTCCTCCCGCTGATATAGATGATAGTCCGCATCCTTGGCGGAGAGCACCCGGTTCAGCAGCCGACACAGCGCCAGGAGGCCTTTCTGGCGGCTGCCCACCGCCAGCTCTATGTGGCTGCCCCGGCGGATTTCCTCCAGCTGCCCGTGAAGAGAGCGGATTTCCCCAAGCAGCCTGCCATAGAGCCATGCAAGGCAGATGCAGGCAATGGTCAGTATGCATAATAAGATGTACAGAGAAGTCATGGCTGTCCTCCTTGCTTTTGCTGAACAGCGTCTGCGGCCCGCCGAGCTGTACTGTCAGACATCCGGCTTGAAAAGCACCGCCGCAGAGCTGGGCTGTTCTGTCAGACATCTGGCTTGAAAAGCGCCGCCGCAGAGCTGGGCTGTTCTGTCAGACATCTGGCTTGAAAAGCACCGCTGCAGAGCTGGGCTGTTCTGTCAGACATCTGGCTTGAAAAGGGCCGCTGCACAGCCGCTGCTGTCTTGTCAGACATCCGACTTTAAAAGCACCGTTGCTGTCCCGTCAGACATCCGGCTTGAAAAGCGCCGCTGCACAGCCGGGCTGTCCTGTCAGACATCCCGCTTGGACAGGGCGGCCGCAGCCGCCCCGGAGCAGGCCGTCAGGAACAGCAGGCTCACGGCGTAGGTTTTCAGGTCCCCCGTTCCCGTGTACCGGGAGGGCCCGTAGGTCAGGTTATAATAAAGCGTGTATTCGAGCCAGCCGCTTGCCCCGAACAGCCCCGTGAACTTAGCCAAGAGCATCTGCACCAGCCCGCTTCCCAGCAGAAGGGCCGCTGTCACGCTGGCGGAGCCGCTTCTGGTGAAAGAGGCGATGAGTACCATCAAGGACAGGAAGGCGGTGGTGTTCAGCCATGCCCATGTGAGATAGAACAAGGTGTCGCCCGGTTCAGCTAGAGGGAGCATGTTTCCGAAGAGCAGGTTCATCAGCAGGCTGACACACCAGAGCAGGAGCAGCACACACAGATTCGTCAGCCCGGCCAGCAGAATCTTGCCGCCGATATATTTCCGGCGCTCCCGGTGCAGGGACAGCGTGTTCTTTATGAATCCGCTGTGAAAGTCCATGCAGACGAAAAGAGCCATGAACACTCCCAGAATGGAGGTGTAGGCGCCGCCGTCCATGCCGATCTCCCGGAACATGCTCAGGGAATCGTACTGCCCAAGCGCCGGGGAGTCCGGATCGTCCGCCACTTCCAAAAAGGGAGTCATGCCCATCCGCTCGGCGGCGGCCCGTCCTTCGGGGGTGACTGCCAGCCACACCATCCCATAACATAAAAAGCACATGGTGACAAGAAGGATCAGGCAGACATAGATGGTTTTGCTCCTGATGAGACGGTAGAAATCCATGCGCAGCATATTAAACATTTTCCGTTCCCTCCTTCCCGGTGGTCTGGCCGCCGTCCATGCGGGCCAGAAAGTAATCCTCCAGATCCATGTGGTGAAAGCCTGACGAATAGACTTGTACATGGTTCTCGATGAGCAGCTGATTCAGCCATGCCCCCTCCTGCAGGCCGTAGAGCCGGATGGTATGGGCGTCCAGCACCTCAGGGGAAAGCTTCGGGGCATGCTCCAGAATCAGAGGGAGGGCCCGTCTGGCGTCGTCCACCTCGATGCGGAAATAGTCCTTGCAGAGCTGGTCCAGCTCCTCTGCGCTGATCTGCTCTACCAGAGTCCCTTCCTTGATGATGCCGTAATGGGTGGATATCTTGCTCAGCTCCCCCAGTATATGAGAGCTGATGAGGAAGGTCTTCCCCTCCTGATTCAGGCGCAGGATCAGCTGGCGGATCTCCCGCACGCCCTCCGGGTCCAAACCGTTGATGGGCTCGTCCAGAATCAGCAGATCCGGGTTGCCCAGCAGGGCAAGGGCCACGCCCAGCCGCTGCTTCATGCCCATGGAGAAGCGTTTCACCTTCTTGCTGCCGGCATGGGCCAGCCCGGTGTCCGCCAGAATTCGGTCGATGCATTTTTCATCCGTGAGTCCGATGCATTTTGCCTTCATGACGGCGTTCTGTCTGGCAGTCATATTGGGATAGAGCCCGGCGGATTCTATGAGGCAGCCGATGCGTCTTGCGGCGACGGCGTCGCCTGCGGGCCTGCCGAACAGCCGGATGTCCCCGGAGGCAGGCTTTGCAAGGCCGCAGAGCATCTTCAGGGTAGTGGACTTCCCGGCGCCGTTCCTGCCGATGAAGCCGTAGATGGCCCCCTCCCGCACCCGCAGGTCCAGATGGCTCACGGCGGCTTTTTTCCGGTACAGCTTGGTCAGGGACATGGTCTCCACGGCAAGGGCGGCGGAGCTGTCATGGACGTGAGCGTCATCGTGATTCTGGCTTATATCATGATCCTGATTTACATCATGACTTGGGTTCATTTTCGTGACCTCCTTTACGTTTCTCATGGTTCCATCTTATAGGAGAAGCATTCAGAAAGCGCTCAGAAAGGTTTAAGAATTGTTAAAGATTCATGGCCGGGGGGATTGCCCGCAGGCCTCATGAGAGCTTGAAGCCCATGCCCCATACGGTCTGGATGTAGGAGTCGGTGCCGCTTTCCTTAAGCTTTGAGCGGATGTTGCTGATATGCACGTTGAGGGTCTTGTCCTCCGCCAGATATTCCTCCCCCCATGCGTACTCGTAGATCGTCTGCTTGGAGAACACCCGCTTCGGGTTCCGGATCAGAAGCTCCAGAATCAGAAATTCATGCCTCGTCAGCGCCACGGGAACACCTGCGGCAGTGAGCTCCAGCGTGTCGGGGCTCAGACTCCATTCCCTATACCGATAGACCCTGCCCTTCGGGGCAGTGTGCTTCGGGACGTCGTCCCCTGCGGCCCGGTTCCTGCGGCGCAGCTGAACCTGAATCCGCACCAGAAGCTCCGGCAGCTGGAAGGGCTTGCACAGATAGTCCTCCGCCCCGGCGGAAAGCACGTCCACCTTGCTGTCCAGCCCGCTCTTTGCGGAAAGCACGATGACGGGGGTCTTTTCGGAGAAGAGGGCCACCAGCTCCTCCCCCGGAATGCCGGGCAGCATCAGGTCCAGCAGGATCAGGTCGAATTCCTTCATGGAGAAAAGCAGCTTGGCCTCGCTGCCGGAGAAGGCCTGAGAGCAGGCATAGCCGTGCGTCTCCAGATATTCCCGGAGCATCTGGCTGTTTGCTGCGTCATCTTCTACGATCAGGATCTGTTCCATTGATTTTGTTCCTCTTAGCGGTAGTGTGGGCTCTGTTGGTTAAATTTCCAAAACAATTCTACCATGGGGATTTCAAAAAAGCAACTGTCGTGACAACTCTGGACGGCACTTGAAAAGTAGCTGAAAAGTATAGTCTGGACGGCACTTGAAAAGTGTTGACAAACCCGGAAATTGTGCTATCCTA
>CANOFQ010000163.1 GCA_947565325.1 uncultured bacterium | reverse complement strand
CTGATAATTATTGTCATAGGTATCCGTTCTCTGTCCTTCAAAGGCATATGCTTCCTCATAAATGGATTTGTCCTCATAGGACAGCCAGAAATACCCTCCTTGCCCATACCAGTCACCCCATGAGTTCCGAACCAGCCATGCGCCGTCCCTCTCAGGCTGTATACCGAAATTCTCTCTCCTGAAGGAATCGTCCCAGCCGATGATCGTCACGGCATGATTGGTTCCTATGAAATCGGGACAGTACTCCGCTGCTGTATTGTAATTATAATAGGAATCGTCCGAAAAATAGCTTATGCCCACGGAACCATACTCCATGATGGCCGCCTTCATCGCTGCCTGATCTGCGGCCGGCAGCCGATACCAGTTATCCAGGTAATATATGTCATTGCCGTATGCCAGTTCGGAATCCTCCGCATTCAGCCCGGCTGCCGCCATGTCCCTCGTAACCAGACTCTCGTGGACCGCCCCCTTCCAGTTCATCAGAGCGTGGGCTGCCATTACCTGATTCCCGCCTGCGTCAAGATATGACGTTTTCAAGGGATGTTGTTCAATATCGTAATAGCTCCTTGCATTCCCATCGTTCCCCAACGGATCCGGTGCGGAATAATTGGAAAAGAACGCCAGATGAAACTCCGACAGATCGATATTCCGGTCCGCCAGCCCCTTCTTGATCAGATTGATTTCCATGCAGGCAAGGCTGGAAAAGCTCCAGCAGGTACCGTAAGGATTCTGATTCCTGATCTCCGGCACCAGATTCCTGCCGTTCACATTGCGGGAATCATATTGTGCCGGCAGTGTTCCCCAGACCTCCCGCATGCTCGCCGGGAGAACATTGTCCTCCGGCAGCTCCTCCGGCGGGACAATGCCGCCACCTAGGTTGACATAATAGTCAAACAGCTCCCTCTGCTGCCGAAGCTCGTCTTCTGTCATAGGACGACCCAGCACATAGTCCAGCTCCTCTGCGCCCGGTTCCCCGGCGTCTGATGCTGTCATAGCGTCTCCGCCGCTGACCGTGGAAGAGGCTTCTGAGCCTTGTGCCGAATCCTCCCCCGGTTCCCCTCCCTTCTCGGATGAGCTCTCCTCCATAGCCGAGCCGGCAGCGCCGCTCGCAGAACCATCCTCCACAGCCGAGCCTGCACCGCTGCTCACAGAGGATTCCCCTGCCGCCACGCCTGCAGACACATTCGCTGTATTACCGAACCCGCCCAGCAGCAGCGTACATACTAGCAGCGCCACCCATGTCCTTCTGATTCTCCTTCTGATCCTCATCTTGATTTCACTTTTCTCCCTTCCTTTTATTCTTATAATCCTTATATTTACGCCTTCGGCAGATAGCCCCTCGGGCGAAATGTATCTATACTACTTGGCCGTAAACCGCACCTCGCTGATATTTATCCCCATCTCCCTATAGTCCTTTTTCCCGAAGTCCAGAGGCCTCCACGGCTCGCTCCGAAACAAGACTTCATTTTTCCCCTCCTTGAGATAGAATGCAGGAATTTCAAATACAAGCCCTTCTTCACAGCTCTCCTCGTAGACCCTAAGCTCCTGAAGATATAAGCCGTTCACATAAACCTGCAAGGGATAGAACTCTACGCCATATATCTTCAGCGGAACTGCCTCCCCCAGACGGACCGTGGCCCAATAATCCCCCCTCTCCAAACAAACCGACAAACCATATTCCGATCCGTACCCCCATCGGAAGCCGTTCTCGTCCACAAACATATTGATCCAGCAATCATCCTGCGCAGTATACACTTGCTTTTCCTGAAGCAGACGATCCAGCTGCAGGTACCTCTGATCCGATTCCATCCGAAGCGGCAGCCCCAGCAGCCCCCGCTCCCCCCTCTGCAGATCCTCACTGACAGCATAGCTGGTTCGCAGTACCATTGCGGTTCCTCCCACTTCCGCCCTCCCTGATGAGAGGTAATACACCTGCCCCTTTCCGTCGGCATAGCGTCTCATGACCTCCTCCGGCGGATACTGCATCTGCGGCAGCACCTCCCCCTGCACCAGATAGGTCAAAGGCAGATAGCAGGTAGACAGCAGAGAGTCTTCTATTATGAGTACGTCGTTATGCCCTATCTTGTCCCGGATCTGTTCCAGAGCCTCCCAGCTCATTCTCGTGTCATCTTTTTGGCTGGCCAATACCAGATCATAAGGCAACAGTATCATCTGAGCAGCGGCCACGATCCCGCAGGCGGCCATTCCGACCCTGCCCTTCAGCAGCTGCAGCCCTTGTATCCCCTGCCATACCACCAGCGGAATAAAGGGAACCAAATATCTTCCATAATAATAGTAATATCCTATCTCTCTTCTGAAAACCATACTGTAAATCATAATACAATATACAAACAGTGCCCCCAGCAAAGCGCTTGCCTTGTTCCTCCAAAGCAGTCCCGGCTTTACCAGAATCCCGACCAGGCCTGCCGGCAGCATGACGACTCCCGCAAACAGCCAATAACCGGTCACGCTGGCAGTGACCTGATCTTCCTCTCCTCCCCGAAAGCCAAGATCCAATGCCCATTTCACCGCCAGCACACACCAGAGCGCTGTTAAAATCCGTACCGTCCATTCCAATACTCGGTTTCTTACGGTTGATTTTCCTGTCCCGTCTTTTATTTCTCCGAATTTGTCTTTTTGGGGCCTTTCCTTTCCAGACTTTCCTTTTGCGGACTCTTCTTTTCCGGGTTTTCCCCTTTCGGGCTTTTCTTTTCCAAACCCTTCTTTTCCGAATTTGTCTCTTTCCGACTTTTCTTTTCCGAATCTGCCTTTTCCGGCCTCTTCTCTCCCTGCCGCCTGCTTTCTGTTCTTAACATCCAGCAGCAGAATAACAGCCCCCAGCACAATCACTGTTATACAGACCGCCGTTATGAAGCCCATCACGTTTTTGTTGTCCAGCCACGGAAGCATATCGATCAATGGCTGAATATTCCTATAAAAATATCCGGTCGAGATTATTCTTGTCAGATTTACCACAAACCAGAAACACGCCGTAATCAGAATACCTGCCTGAATATAGGCGTCTTCCTTGTACCGCATATATAGTCCCAGATAAATCAGTATCACAATGGGCATAATCGTGTATATGGAAAAATGGACACAGCCCAAGCTAATGATCGCCACCGCAGAAAGCCATATCCCCCACCTTCCCTTTTGCGTCAGAAAATACAAAAACGCCGTCAGCGCACATGCCAGATACAATTCTGTCAGGGCGGACTGAGCCGTCCATAAAACCATTGGTGATACTGCAACAATGCCGCATCCTAACAAGGCCTGGCTTTTTCTGCACCCCAGTTCTCCCAGAAGCAAATACCCCAGAGCCAACAGAAGTCCAAATAAAACCGTCTGTATCCCGCCCATGGAGCCGATTCCGAACATTCCTCCCCATAAGGCCAAAAGTGCCGGAAAAGTGGGAATTCCATGAAAATAGCCCGTTGTGTCAGAGGCAAATTCTATGGAATACAATCCCTCCAGATCTTGCTCATAGAAATAGAATCCGTTGATTTCTGTGGGAACCACGTGCATATACCGCTCACGGTCTTCCTCCGCAAGGCTCCCATAGACCTCCAGCTCCATCACGTTTTCCCAGTTCCCGCTTATCATGGCCACTGCGGCGGTCTGGTAAACGCCCTGATCCTGCTGCATCCCATAATATCCGTTATGGTTCTGAGCCAGAAGCATCCCCCCCAGACACAAACCCAGCATAGGCCAGTAAGACTGAAACGAAAACCGGAGCCGGCCGGGCATACCCTTTTTTCGGCCACGCAAAACCAGGCTGCCATATACGCCTCCGTCAATGACCGCTTCTGTCAGCAGTGTGGTCGTTATTCCCCATTTGTCTGCCTGAAACCAGAAGACACTGATGATCACATATTCCGCCAAAAACAAGAACAGCCCCCATACGGCAAGCTTTATCCCTTCGTTCTCCCTTGCCAGTCTATGTAAAATTCCGATGCAAAATCCGATCCCGGCAGCGGAAAGCACAATCCTGCCCAGACTCATCAGGTGGCTTGACAGCCATATCCAGTTTTCACTCCATATTGTTTCCAGCATAGATGCCTCCTGACCTGCCCCTTTCTATTCTCCTTGCACCCATGGTATGCCTCTCAGTCCGCCAGGCCTTCAAAATACTCCATATATTTTTTCACAATCACATCCCACGCAAAGTTCTCCATGACAAACCTTCTGCCCAGACGGCCCATTTCATCCGCCACGGCAGGATTCTCCAGATAAAAGTCAAGAGCCTTCTCAAACTCATAATAATCGGAAAAATATAATCCTCCATGTGAGACTTCGGCAAAATGCTTTGTCACCTTACACGCCTCGTGCACCAGCACCGGCCGGCTGCACAGCCAGCTTTCCATGATGACCAGAGAAAAGCTCTCGTTCTTGGAAGGCTGACACAGCACCGTTGCTGCACCGTAAGCATCAAACTTATCCTGCGGATCCACAAATCCCAAATCATATACCTCATCCTTGATATCTGCCGGAACGTCCACCTTTCCTCCGCCGATCAGCACAAGCTTCAAATCTGTTTCATGGGAATACTTATACTCTGCAAACTGATATAACAACGAATATATATTCTTCCCCACGTCCTTGCGCCCCGCATACAGGATAAAGGGCTCCTTCACATGATACTTTTCCCGAAAGCGCTGTCCGTCGCTTTCCCAGTCCGTATCGACACCCTCTCCCAGCACAGCCGCCTTCACCTGCGACAGATCATATACTCTTTCCGCCAGCTCGTATTCCGGCCGGGCATGGAAGATCATCCCCCTTACCTTGGGAAAAGCCGCCTTGAAAATTTCCATATAAATATAGCTTTCATCATGAAGACATGGAATTATGACTGATTTTTCAAAACATTGCTGCATACCATGATAAGTGGTTCCGAACATATATGGAATAAAGACATATAGTCCATACTCCTCCTGCTTTTCCCGCAGATATGCGTACAGCGCCTGACTGTTCACCATTTCTTTTGAATAGACGGCCTCCTCCTCAGCCGTCAGCGGCAGCTGATTCGCCATCAGTTTTCGGTTCACCTCCGCAAAGCCGCTCTTATTGCGCTTGTCCGCCTTAAAACGCCGAATCGTGATTCCCCTCTCAACCTTCGTCCCCTGCTTATGATAATTCACGCTCCAGTCAGAAGAAAACTGCTTGACACAAGTAGTTAAAATTTCCACGGCTTGTCCGCTTTCCGCCAGATGGCTCACCAGCCCCCTCAGCTCTGCTTCGGCTCCCCCCGGAATATCCCAGCCAAACCAGGGAATCACAAATCCTATCTTCTTCATTGCCGCTTTCCCCTCACTTTCCTATGCCATATCATGCCATTCCGCACATTCTGTCTTCCCGCATTTCATTCACATATATCTTGTTCCTTTGTGTTTGTCTCTTCCATACCGGCCCTTCTGTTCATCCCGCTCTTTCGCATACATTATCCTTCTGCGTCAATTCATCCGAAAAATCCCGCAGAATCTCTATATAAATCTCCGCACAAATTCCAGATATGCGGCTTCCACTCTGTCATGCTCAAACTGCTCCAGCCGAGCCGCCTGATTGCAACGGATCTTCTCTGCCAGCTGTGGATGTCTCACCAAATAATCAATCATTCCCGCCGTCTCCAGCGGTTCCTTCCTTTCAAGCAGTATGCCGCCTTCTCCCATGGTATCCCCCACAGCCGTGCTCTGATATGCAATAATCGGAACCCTGAAATACATCGCCTCCACCAGCGGCACGCAGAAGCCCTCATGTTCGCTCATACACAAAAACACATCCGCCGTCTTATAGAACGCCAGTATTTTGGCAAAGCTGATCTGACCCGTGAAAATCACATTGTCCACACCGATTCTGTCTGCGTACAGCTCCAGACTTTCCACATACCGGTCGATCCCCGCATAGCTCCCTACCATGATCAGTCTGGATTTGGCATTGTAATATTTTTGATAGTAATAAAACGCCTCAATGAGATCCTCCTGCTTTTTATTGGGCACCACCCGTCCCACAAACAGAATATTGGTATACTCATCCTCCCCGTATTCCCTGATGATCTGCGCATCCGGCTCCCTTTCGTAATCCTGAAAAGGAATCAATATGGGAATGTCTGTCATAGGGCAGCCATAGCCCAGCTGCTCCAGCTCCCTCTGATTATAAAGAGAGTCGGACACGCAGCCGTCCACTCGTCCTGCCATATAGGCCAGATCCTCTCTGGCCTCCTGACAGCCCCTCTCCGCCCCCTCATGAAATCCATGGAAAAAGTGAGCCGGCGTGATATTATGGTAATTCATCAGCTTCGCTCCCGTATGCAGACACAGCTGCCTGTTCAGCAGAGAGTCAGTAGACATATGATATAAGATCACGTCCTGCGGCTGCCTCACGTATTCTTTATACTCATATATGTTCTTTCCCGAAACCCGGCTGTCCAGCATCTGGGCATAAACGCAGTTGTGAATTCCGTTTCTGGTAAACGCATCCGCCAGCGCAAGAGTATGATTTCCTATGGCATCTCCAAAAGCCAGCACGGGCAATATCTGCACAATCCTCATATGTCATCCTCAACTTTCACTTGTCACCCTATTCTGATTGTATTTCTGTCCGAAAAACAGAACGGCTCATACCTCGTGCTCGCTTTCCCTTCCCATACTGCTCGCTTCGCCCATCGAAACGCAACGGCTCAGTTCCTTCTTCAGCTCATCGATCTGCTCCTGCTGCCCCCTCACCTGCTTCTCCAAGGCGGCCATCTTCGCCGGCATACGCTTTAACTGTTCGTTTTCCTCAATATAGTTTTTCATCTGTCTGATACAGTCCGCCACTGCCTCATTGTAGACATTCTGAAAATGAAACGCAGGATAGATCACAAACAGGAAAAGCCTTCGAACCACCTTCTGGAACAGCACCTTTACCGGATTTCCCTTCAGTTCAAAATAAATGGGATTATTATAATGCCCTCTGACATACTCATATTTCATCTTCAGCGCTCTGGGGTTATAGCATCTGTCCAGGCTGGCGGCATCCATGTTGGCCAGCGCCTGCGCATAACTGATCTCTTCCTTCGTATATCCCCTGTCGGCAATCTCCTTCCGGATTCCTTCCATGATTTCTTGTACGTCGATCTTCTCCATCCCTGCGTCTCCTCATATAAGCTTTTTCAATTCTGCTGATTCCTCTGCTTTTTTAGGTCATAAAACGGTTTATATATCCAAGGAATTGCCCTGCAATCCTGCTTTTTTCAAAATCCTTCCATCGCTTGTCCTGCTCATCCAAAATCCTTTCCCGCAGCACGGGATGCTCCCGCAGCTCCCAAAGTACCCTGGACACATAAGCGGGCTCCTTATTGTCAAGCAATATGCCGCTGCCTCCCAATGTCTCGGCCACCGCTCCTGCGTCATAGGCCACCACGGGCACAGAAAAACGCATCGCTTCCACCAGCGGCACACAGAATCCCTCATGCTCGCTCAGGGACAAGTATACATTCGCCACTCTATAATAGCCCAGCAGCTCCTGAAAGGAAACATGCCCCGCAAATACCACATCCTGCCCGCTAAGTCCCAGCGCTGAGGCATATTGTCTCAGTTCCCTGCCATAGCTCTCCATTCCTGCCTCGTTTCCCACCAATATCAGTCTGGACTTCGGCAGATAGTTTCTGCGAAACTCACCAAACGCCGCAATCAGATCCTCCTGCTTCTTATTAGGCGCCACACGTCCCGTAAAAAGAATGTTATAGCTGCCGTCTCCATACTTCCCCAGCACTCCCTGATCCGCCGGCTTTTCATAATCCTCCCATGGAATCAGCACCGGCATGACCTCGATGGGGCAGGTATATCCCATGCCTCTCAGATGCTCCTTATTGTACCGGGACACGGCCAAGACCATATCCGCAGCATTGCGCA
>CANOFQ010000162.1 GCA_947565325.1 uncultured bacterium | reverse complement strand
CCAACGCTTTTGTGACAACGCTTCCGCTTCCGTAATATTTTCCGGTAAATATTTTTTTAAATATTTGCCGCATTTCCCCAGAGAAACCTTAAAGTCATAATTTATGCCCACATACCACTCCAGCATAAGAATAAGCATGTCTCTGACATAATGATTCATCATTTCCATTGCATAGGACAGTTCATCTCTGGCAATTCCCTTTGCCACATTGTTCAGGCACCAGTGGAACTCACTGCAGCAATCTGCAAAGATTTGGGCGGATGGTTTTTTTACATACCAAAAGTCCTCCGCAATCTGTATATCGGGAAATGTTCCGTCTTTATCCAGCAATAGCAGCATTGGCTCGCCATCATCAACATATTTCTCGGGCGTGACATTTAAATCAATTCTGTTTCCGTCCGGAAATATCATCAGATAAAAATAATTGCCGTCATTATCCGGAGGTATCAGTTCCATGCTTTCCGGCTTATGCATCAAGGATGGCATCCCGAACTTTTCTTTGATCCATTCCACATTATCCCAAAATGGCGTGACATCATCCACATAGAAAGCAATGTCAAAATCCTGATACACATCCACAGGGCAGTCTGCATTTGCTCTGGAACCACCCATAGTCACTGCACGGATGCGTTCGTCCTCTTTTGCAATGCTTAATACTAAATCTATCATTTCTTCCGGTGTCCGCATGATATATACCTCCTCTTCAAGGATGGAAAAATAAGGTTTAAGTTTTAGTTGCTTTCAAGTGCATAGTGGAATAGAATAGAGATATGGAAGGACATCCTTCGTGCTGTGGAAGGCGGTAAGGCGGCCAGAGCGGTGGGGACGGCAAAAATGGCAGGGCAGTGGGGCGCACCCATAGACTTTGTGGGCAGATAAAGGCCGCACTTTGGCTTTTTTCTGAACGAAAGGTTCACAAAGCGAAGCGGGGCTTCGCTTATAGGGATGTCGGAAAAAACAGCCATATGGCGGAACGGAGGGAGTTATGCTGCGACTGGAGTATGACAAAAAACAAATTGAAGAGGTGATCGACAAGATCGTGCGCAAGACCATGAACATGGATCTTACATGGGACTGGCCCTGCGGCGTGGCCTATTACGGAATCAGTGAGGCCTATGAGAAGACGGGAAACGAGGAGTATCTGAGGCTCCTGAAGGACAGGGTGGACGAGCTCATCGATCTGGGGCTGCCCAGAGTGTGGACGGTGAACGCCTGCGCCATGGGCCACTGCCTGATCACGCTGTACAAGGCCACGGGCGACAAGAAATATTACGATATCCTGATGAGCAAGATCGCTTACCTGTCCAACGATGCGCTGCGCTTTGCGGACCATGTGCTGCAGCACACGGTGTCGGCCAACAATGATTTTCCGGAGCAGGCTTGGTGCGACACGCTGTTCATGGCGGCGTTCCTGCTTCTGCGGGTGGGGGTCATGAACAAGGACGAGGACATGATAAACGATGCGCTGAATCAATATTACTGGCATATCAAATATCTCCAGAATCCCAGCAGCGGCTTCTATTATCATGGCTACGACAATATCGCCGGGGATCATATGTCCGGGATCTACTGGGGGCGGGCCAACGCATGGGCGGCGTTCACCATGTCTCAGGTGGGGGGAATCCTGCCGGAGTGTTATCTGTATCCCAAGTACATGGATGTGGCGGGCTCCCTGAACGAGCAGCTGGCGGCGCTGAAGACCGTGCAGACGGAGGACGGTCTGTGGAGGACCGTGCTGGACGATCCTGATTCCTATGAGGAGATCTCCGCCTCCGCAGGCATTGCGGCGGCCATGCTCACCAGAGGGAATCCTTTGCATTCCAAGTATATCAACAAGTCCATCAAGGGCCTTCTGGCCAATGTCAGCGAGGACGGCAAGGTGATGAACGTGTCCGCCGGAACCGCTGTCATGAGGGACAAGGAGGGCTACAGGGGCATTTCCAAGGACTGGATCCAGGGCTGGGGGCAGGGACTTATGCTGGCGTTCTTCTCCACTCTGCTGGTGTCCGACACCATAGAAAAGGACGGTGCGCTGTAAGATGTTTTATAAAAAATTTGTTTTCGGGAAGGTCGCAGGCGGAGCAGAGGACGCCGCCGCTATCCATGTTCATGCTACAGATCTTTATGAGCCGGGCCGGGGCTACGGCTTTGTCACGGAGAAGAACCGCAGAGAGCAGGAGCGTCTGAGGATCCCGGAGCTGAATTCCGCCTTCGATGCGGTCTACTGGTATCAGGATCAGGATCTGACCCTTGTGGAGGAGGACGGGCTGGGCTGCTTTCTGGATTCCGACGGGGAGATCGCCCGGCTGGAGAAAGAGGCGGGAGCGCCCTTTGCTGGAGAAAAACGGCGGATTCCCCTTTCCTTCAAGGTGGACGTGCCTTGTCAGGGAAATTATAAGGTGACTGTGGAAATTCGCTCGGAACAGCCCATGAAGGACGTTCTGATCTTCACGGAGCGCAGGCATCTGGGATACCGGGGAGACGTGCCCGGAGAAGGGTGTCTGGCTGGGGCAGGGGCTGGCAAGGGGGCAGGGCCCGGCATGGAAGCTGAGGCAAAGGCTGACTGTAAGGTAGGGCCCGGTTCCGAGATGCGGCCTGAAGCCGGTGCGGAGGGTGGCTGTGCCGCACCGTTTTCCTATACCATGCTGGTCAATGTCTGCGACATCGTGCCCAGAGGACATAGGTCGGTCTGGGAGGATAAGACGCTTGACATCACGATTGTGGCCGACAGGCCTGCCGTCAGCGCCGTCACTGTGGAGGAGGTAGAATGTCCTACGGTGTTCATTGCAGGGGATTCCACGGTGACGGACCAGAGCGCAGACTATCCTTATGCCCCCGGAACCAGCTATTCCGGCTGGGGGCAGATGCTGTCCGCATATCTAAACGGGAATATCGCCGTTTCCAACCACGCCCATTCCGGCCTCACCACCCAGACCTTCCGGGAGGAGGGCCATTACGGCATCGTGGAAAAATATATCCGGCCCGGGGACTTTTATTTCTGCCAGTTCGGGCACAACGACCAGAAGCTGGAATCCCTGAAGGCAGGGGAGGGCTACCGGGACAATCTGCTGCGCTATGTGAGGGAGATCAGGGGCAGGGGGGCCTTTCCCGTGCTGGTGACCTCCATCGCAAGAAATACATGGAAGGGCAATGACGGCACCTACAACGATCTGCTGGAGGAGTATGCACAGGTATGCCTGAAGGTGGGAGAGCAGGAAAACGTGCCGGTGGTGGATCTCCACGGCCGCAGCATGGACTTCATCGTGAAAACGGGTCTGGAGGCCTCCAAGGCGTACTTTTTCCCCAAGGACCACTCTCACAGCAATGATTACGGAGCCTATTTCATGGCTGGTCTGGTGACAGAGGAGATCATAAGGGTATGCGGCGCCAGAAAGGAGCCGGAGTATCGTTTCCTTGCGGAGAGATGCGTGGCCGGAGGCTTCGGGCCGTGGCCCGTGGCGGAAAGGATCGTTGCACTGGAAAAGCCCGAGGGTCTGGGGGAGGAACCGGCGGCGCAGGAGGCGCCTCTGCTTTCGGATATGGACAGGCTTTCGGAGCCTGCGGACCGGACCTCGGCGCTGGACATGGTGATCAGGACGGTGCGGTTTTTCCCCACCAATGTATACAACGACATGTTCACCGACGTGGTGGGACATGAATGGTATGCTGGGACGGTGGAGTGCGCCTACCAGAACGGCATGATAGACCCGGAGATGGTGGAGGATAGGAAGTTCTTTCCCCTGCGTCCGGTGACGCTGGAGGAGTTTCTGGTGTTTGCCGTAAACGGCTACAAGAGCCGGAAGGCAGTTCCCGCCGGGCTGCTGGAACAGCCCTGCGCCTATGACGGCCAATGCAGGGACTTCGCAAGACCCTATGTGCGTGCGGCCGTGGGGCTGGGACTGATTCCGGCGGAGGGCACGGCCCGGGTGGACGAGGTGCTCACCAGAGGCGAGGCCGTGGAGATCTGCCGCAGGATGAACATTTAACAGAAAAAAGGCATTCCTTCCCGAGGAGAGGGCACTGAGAGGTGGGATGCGGAACTGGAAACAGCATCCCACCGGGAAGTGCCCGGAAGGGATGGCGTGCGCATTTTCAGGCGAACGACATCCCTTCCCGAGGAGAGGGCACTGAGAGGTGGGATGCGGAACTGGAAACAGCATCCCACCGGGAAGTGCCCGGAAGGGATGGCGTGCGCATTTTCAGGCGAACGACATTCCTTCCCGAGGAGAGGGCACTGAGAGGTGGGATGCGGAACTGGAATAGGAGGACTGGAACATGTCAAAGACAAAAGGCGGTTTTACGCTTCCCGGGGAATCCGGATACGAGAAGCTTACGCTGCAGATGGCGGAGAAATGGGGGGCCGACGTAATCAGGGACAGTGACGGCACCGTGCTGTCGGACGAGATCGTGCATGCCGGCTACGGCATCTACTCCACCATCTGTATCATCAGGGACCATAATGAATGGGCGAAAAAGAACATGGACAAGCTGCAGCAGACCTTTCTCTGCACCCCGGCTGCGGTGGCGGAGGGGGAGGAGCTTACCGTCAGTCTGATGGAGAGCTTCTTTGCGGAGCAGTTTTCCGTCAACGACACAGAGGCGGCCCTGAAGTACTGGGAGGTTTATGACAGGACTGTCAATGAAAAGGTGGACAGGGAAAAGTGGAGCTATGACAAGGCGTCGGGCACGGTTGTCCTGAAGGGGATCACGCCCTTCCATAAGTATACGGTGAGCTTCCTCGCCTACCGTATCTGGGAAGAGATTTCCATGTACAACCATACCACGAACAACTGGGACAAGGAGCATCTGATGCAGATCGATCCCAGATATCCCGAGACCCAGGAATATATGCTGGGCTGGATGAAGAACTGGTGCGAGACCCATCCTGACACCACGGTGGTGCGTTTCACCTCCATGTTCTACAATTTTGTATGGATCTGGGGCAGCAGCGCAAGGAACCGCCAGCTTTTCTCGGACTGGGGATCCTATGACTATACTGTCAGCGCATTGGCGCTGGACGAGTTCGAGAAAAGGTACGGCTACCGCATGGAGGCGGAGGACTTCATCAACAAGGGGCAGCTCCATGTGACCCATATGCCCGGCACCCAGCGGAAGGCCGACTGGATGGAATTCATCAATGACTTTGTGATCTCCTTCGGCAAAAGGCTCATCGACATGGTGCATGAGCACGGCAAGAAGGCCTATGTGTTTTATGATGATAGCTGGGTAGGTGTGGAGCCCTACAACGGAAGATTTCAGGAGTTCGGCTTCGACGGGCTGATCAAATGCGTGTTCTCCGGCTATGAGGCAAGGCTCTGCGCAGGGGTGGACGTTCCCACCCATGAGCTGCGGCTGCACCCCTATCTGTTTCCCGTGGGGCTGGGGGGCCTGCCCACCTTTGCGGAGGGCGGCGATCCAACGCTGGATGCGAAGAAATACTGGAACAGCGTAAGGCGGGCCCTGCTGCGGGCCAAGATTGACAGAATCGGGCTGGGGGGATATCTCCATCTGGTGGAGGGCTACCCGGACTTCTGCGACTATATTGAGAAGGTCTCCGATGAGTTCCGGCTGATCCGCTCCTTCCACGATGCCGGAAAGCCCTATGCCATCAAAACCAAGGTAGCGGTGCTGCACAGCTGGGGGGCGCTGCGCTCATGGACGCTGTCGGGGCATTTCCATGAGACCTATATGCACGATCTGATTCATGTGAACGAGGCGCTGTCCGGGCTGCCGGTGGACGTGAGGTTCATTTCCTTCGAGGATCTGAGAAGGAGCGCCTGCGCCGGGCAGGAGGACGCAGGATGCGGACAAGGCGCAGACGGCTTCGGCATTCTGGATGATGTGGACGTTGTTATCAACGCAGGCTATGCGGGAAGCGCATGGAGCGGCGGTGACAGCTGGAAGGACGATGCAGTGGTGACACTGCTCACCAGATGGGTTCACGCAGGAGGCACCTTCCTGGGCGTGAACGAGCCCTCGGCGGTGGAGGGCTATGACAATTACTTCCGCATGGCCCATGTGCTGGGCATCGACGAGGACAAGGGAGCGAGAGTCTGCCACGGCAGATGGAGCTTCGAGGCAAAGGACGAAGAGGGGCTCCTGCCTCCGGGAGCCGCAGTGGCAGCCAAGGAGCACCTGTACCTGACGGACGGCCGGGCGCAGGTTCTTATGGCGGACGGCAACAAGCCGCTGGTGACAGTGAACCGCTTCGGAAAGGGCATGGGCATCTATCTGGCTTCCTTCCAGGTGAATCTGGAGAATACCCGTATGCTGTACCAGCTGATCCGCTATGCCGGCGGCGAGGGCTGCAGCGGTCTGTACATGACGGACAATCTGTACACGGAATGCGCTTATTATCCCGAGAGCCGGAAGCTGGTTGTCATCAACAACAGCGATCAGGAGCAGACGGCCTCCGTGCCTACGGAGGCGGGAACCCGGACAGTGACCCTTGCGCCCTACGACACCACCTTCGTGGAGCTGTAGGCCGGGGAAGCTGACTTACCATAATAAGAAGGGCTGTCTTGAATGGACAGCCCGGGAGAGAGAATCCGGGTACGGATTTGCGTTTCGGGGGAAAGAGGTACTGATAGGATCATAAGGAATTATAGCATTCCGCAAAAGGCATGCCACAAAAGATTTCACAAAAAACGCCGTAAATCAAAAACATTCCCACAAGAGATCAATGCTTTGTGAACAAGGATTCTTGTGGGAATGTTGATTTGTTTTAAAGACTTGGAGGCCGTTGTTCCTTATACAGGATCAGCAGGCTTGTCTGAGGAGGTCTCGGCAGGCTCCTCAGAGGTACTTTCGTAGGAAGCGCTTTCATAGGAGCCGTTGTTCTCCAGACCAGGTTCCACGGCCACGTGCTCGCAGGTGTTGTAGCGCAGCTGCAGGAACTCGGCATGGCTCTTGTTGAAGAGCTTCTTCAGCTCGTCCGTGTACCCGGCGATGACCCAGGGGAACATGGCGCTGTATCTCTGCAGGATTTCCTGAGCGATAGGCTCATTGTCCACGGGCAGCGTGATTTCCTTCTTTCTGCCCTCCACGAAGAAGACGACGTTATAGGTGGTTCCGGTCTTCACGCCGTTGGTACGGTGGGTGACGGTGTTCTGGTAGCACCATGTGATCTTGTTGTTGGGGATGCCCCGTATCTCGGCGCCGCTGGTGTAATAGGTCATCAGCCTGCCTCCCCTGAAATTGCCCTTTTTGTCGAAATATTTTGCGGAGGCGAAATCGGATTCGATGGCAGATTCATTAAAGCCGCCCTCTTCCATATCCTGACGGAACTTCTTCAGGTATCCGCCCTTCATTCCCTTTACGATACGGCCGATTCCATAGAGTACCAGCAGGATGCCGCATCCGAAGAAGATGTTCAGGCTCAGGGAGCCATAATAGAAGTCTATGTAGTAAGGAAGGGTGGCAGCGTCGATCTCTTGGGTAGTGAAGCCCATCTGGCTCAGGGCCGACCTGAAATAGCGGTTGTCCTCGCTGCTCAGTGCCTTGATCTTGCCCCGCAGCAGGAAGGTCTCCGGCTGAACCTCGTTAAAATAATCCTCTGCCATCTGATCCATCTTGCTCTCGTATCTGGGGGGAACCACCAGAGACATAATGCGGTAATCGGTGGCATTTTCGTCACCGGTCAGGATCATGTAATACACATCGGTAGTGCGGGTGGAACCGGTCTTGGTGTTTTTCTCATAGGCCTCCAGATAGCCGCCCAGATTCTCGGTCAGCTCCAGCTTCACGAACTGGTCGCCAATCTCGTCGGGTGCCAGAGTCTTGAAGTCCGTGAGAAAGAACTGATCTGCAATCTTCCAGCCGATCAGGGCGATGCCTGCGATCAGTACGACCACAGTCCAGATCAGGGATTTCATGAAGAGATCGACATGCTGGCGGCCCAATATAAAAAAGAGATCGATCTTCTGAT
>CANOFQ010000161.1 GCA_947565325.1 uncultured bacterium | reverse complement strand
AACCGTCGAGAGAGGGGCTGAAGGATACGCCGGACAGGGTGGCCAGAATGTATACGGAGATCTTCGAGGGCATGGACGAGACGGCCTCGGAGCCTCTGGCGAAGGTCTTTCCCATGGAAAGCGGAGAGATCGTGCTGGAGAAGGATATTGTGTTTTATTCTATGTGTGAGCACCATTTGATGCCGTTTTACGGAAAGGCGCATATCGCCTACGTACCGGATGGCAGGGTGGTGGGTCTGAGCAAGCTGGCGAGAACCGTGGAGATCTATGCCAGAAGGCTCCAGATACAGGAGAGGATGACAGCACAGATCGCAGATGCGCTCATGGAGCATCTGTCGCCCAGAGGCGTGATGGTGATGCTGGAGGCGGAGCATATGTGCATGACCATGCGGGGGGTGAAAAAGCCCGGCAGCAGGACGGTGAGCATTGCCGCCAGAGGCTGCTTTCAGGAGGAGCCGGCCCTGCAGGATCGCTTTTTCCAGATGCTGAGGAGCTGACGGGAAAAGGGGAGCCGACAGAACCGTCGGGCCCAGGGGCAGAACAGAGAGACTGTGGAATCAGAAGCTTATGGAATCGGGGAGAGAGAAGAATGAAAATAGGAAACAGGGAATTCGATACAGACGGCCATACCTATGTCATGGGTATCCTTAACGTGACTCCGGATTCTTTTTCGGACGGAGGAAAGTGGAATGACCGGGACAGGGCGCTCCGGCATGCGGAGGAGATGGCTGCGGAAGGCGCCGACCTTATTGATATCGGGGGCGAATCCACCCGTCCGGGTTATAACACTATTTCGGCGGAGGAGGAGATTGAGAGGGTGGTTCCCGTCATCGAGGCTGTGAAGGCCGCAGTGGATCTGCCCGTGTCACTGGACACCTGCAAGGCCCGGGTGGCCCGGGCGGGCATCGAGGCGGGGGCGGATATGATCAATGATATCTGGGGGCTGAAATATGACGGCAGGATGGCCGGTGTCATAGCAGAAAGCGGACTTCCGTGCTGTCTTATGCATAATCGGCGGGAGGCATATTATAAAAAGCTCATGGACGATGTGGCGGAGGATCTGAAGGAGACTCTTCGTCTGGCAGAGAACGCCGGAATCCAAAGGGACAGAATCATTCTGGATCCGGGGGTGGGATTTGCCAAGAACTATGAGCAGAATCTGGAGGTCATCCGCCGTCTGGGCGAGCTTGGACGGCTGGGCTGCCCGCTGCTTCTTGGCTGCAGCCGCAAATCGGTCATCGGCCTGAGCCTGAACCTGCCTCCCGACCAGAGACTGGAGGGCACGCTGGTGACTACGGTCTTCGGGGTAATGGCAGGCTGTATGTTTGTGCGGGTTCATGATGTGAGGGAAAACGTAAGGGCCGTCAGAATGGCAGAGGCGGTGCTGGGGCCGGTGATCCGCTCCTGACCAGGTACGCTGCCGTAAGACCAAATTCTCTCGGAAACGTTGATTTTACAGCAGATTATGGCATACCTCATTTTTATGGCATACCTCAATTCAATCGTTACAGATTAAAACAGCAAGAATCGGAACAGCAGGAATCAGAACAGTAAGAATTAAGACAGCAAGAATCTAAAGAGTTAGAATCAACAGCAGGAATCAGGAGAGGGCTATGTATTCGGAATGGAGTCGGGACGAGATACGCATCCAGGAGCTGGAGGTATTTGCCCACCATGGGGTGTATCCGGAGGAGACAAGGGATGGGCAGGTCTTTTATGTCAATGGGGTGTTGTATGTGGATGCGCAGGAGGCAGGGCGCAGGGATGATCTGGAAAAAACCGTGAACTATGGAACGGTGTGCCGCTTTATCAACGACTGGATGCATGAGAATACCTGTCTTCTGCTGGAGGCGGTGGCAGAGAGGCTGGCATCCGCCCTTCTGCTGGAATATAGGGAGGCGGCGGGGGTGGAGCTGGAGATCCGCAAGCCTCATGCCCCCATCCGGCTGCCCTTCGGCTGTGTCTCCGTCAAGGTGCAGAGGCAGTGGCACAGGGCATATGTGGCGGTGGGCTCCAACCTGGGTGACAGGGAAGGCTATGTGGAAGGTGCGGTCAGGGCGCTGGAGGAGCATCCGCTGATCGTTGTAAAGAAGCGTTCCGACTGGATCAATACACAGGCTTACGGAGGAGTGGAGCAGGGAGACTTCCTGAACGGGGCGCTGGAGATCGAGACGCTTCTGGGGCCCTATGCGCTTCTGGACGCCCTTCACGAGATCGAGAACAGGGCAGGCAGGGAGAGGGTGGTGCACTGGGGGCCACGGACGCTGGACCTGGACATTCTTTTCTATGACAAAATGTGCATGGAGACGGAGACGCTGGTGATCCCCCACAGGGATCTGGAGAACAGGGAATTCGTGTTGAAGCCCATGGCACAGATTGCGCCCTGGCTGCGGCATCCCATAAACGGCAGATCCATGGAAGAGCTGTTAAGGGCGCTGGAAAAAGAGTGAGCAGAGAAGACAAAGATATCTTAATAAAGGCCTTCAATCAGGATTCGGGGGGCGGCGTATACTTTTTTGGCAGGTACGGCAGCAGGTACCTGCCGGCCAGCTGGGCGCAGAGCCCGGTGAAGAGTCCGGTGGACACGCCGCTTAAAACCAGAAACGGCAGATAGGCCAGCACGCCGGGGGTGGAGGTTACTGCCAGGGCCGTCAGCAGCTGGGCCGTATTGTGGGCAAGGCCCCCCATGGCTCCGGTGAGGAAGAGCAGCTTCCGGCGGAGCAGCTTCATTACAAGGGCCATGACCAATAGGCTAAAGAAGCCTCCTGCCAGACTGTAGAGCAGGGACAGGGCCTGCCCGAACAGTAGGGCGGAGAGGGCGACCCGGGCGGACAGCACCACTGCGGCATCCCTGACAGAAAAATGCCGCAGAAGGATCAGGGTTATGATGTTGGCGAGCCCCAGCTTGATGCCCGGAAGAGGAACCAGAGGGGGGATGGCGCTCTCGGCGGCGTATAGGGCCAGAGACAGGGTTGTAAATAGGGCCAGAAGGGTCAGTTTTTTTGTGGACATAGAGTCTTGTCAGTCTCCTTGGAATAAATTTTTCGGAGTATTATGTGATAGAAGGCTTTTTCGGTGGATGGCAGTTCATGGCACAGGGCATTCAGTGGGTTATGATATCCGGGTCGGGGGCATCCTTATGGGAGTCCGCCGTCGGCCTGAGCTGAATCACCAGACGGTTGGGCAGGCAGGTGATGGGCAGGCGGGAGTCTTTTATGAAGCCTTGTCCCACGCAGAGCTTGTCAGGGCAGTCTGCCCAGCAGATACCGATGCTGCCGGAACGGATCTCCACCTGATTTCGGCAGCCGTTCTCACCGGTTATGGTAAAAACTCGGTCTTCCTCCTCCTGCAGAGGGAGGCTCATGATCAGGGCTCCGTCCTGGTAGATATCAGCTATATAGGAGTTGCCCTTTTCGGCGGGCAGGATCAGGGCAAGCAGGCTGCACAGACATATTATGGCGAGGAAGACGGAGAGGACAATGGCATTTTTTGTATAGGCTTTTTTTTGTTCCATGGATGAGGCCTTTCTTCGGGCGGGGCCGGTTCTGCGCACAATACGTCAAGCCGGCTGCGCTGCCGGCCCGGTTGGCTTTGGGCCGTGGCAGGGCAAAAGCTGATGAAGGATCGGCTGGATTCTTTCTACAGTATAGCAGAAAGGAAAGAAAAAATGAAGGGGTTATTGGGGCTGGCGGTTTTATTCTGTGTGCTGCTGTGTGGCTGCGGCGCAGGGACGGCGGCAGGGCAGCATGGGCCCCGGCAATATGCCGACACAGCCATGGGAACCGTGGTACAGCAGAGCGTCTACTGTGCTGACGGTGAGGAGGCCCGGAGGTTTTTTGACAGCTCCATGGAGCTTCTGCGGGGACTGGAGCGGGAGCTGCTGTCATGGCGCATGGAGAGCTCGGAGACATACCGGGTGAATGCCCTTGCGGGGAACGAGGAGGGAATCGGGCTGTCAGAGGAATTCGCAGACATGCTGAGGAGATGCCTGCAGCTTTACGAGGACTCTCAGGGAGCCTTCGATGTCACCATCGGCAGGGCGGTGCGGCTCTGGGATATTGACCAATGGGCCGCAGGGGAGCAGGAGGGGGAGTTCCGGCCTCCGGAGCCCGCCGCCGTCAGGCAGGCGCTGGCGGCATCCGGCAGTGACAAGATCCGTCTCTGGGAGGGGCAGCAGCTGAGGATATTCCTGCCTGAGGGCATGGAGCTGGATCTGGGAGCGGCAGGGAAGGGGCTTGCGCTGGAGAGACTGCAGGAGCTGCTGGACGGGACAGAGGGGATCTCCGGGGCAGTCATCTCTTTGGGGGGGAGCGTGCTGACCTATGGAACCAAGCCTGACGGCAGCTGCTGGAGGGTGGGCATCGCAGATCCGGAGGATTCCGCCTCCTATGTGGGAGTGCTGGAGCTGGAGGGGCAGTGGTGTGTGTCCACTTCAGGGGATTATGAGCGGTACGTGGAGGCGGATGGGGTCAGGTACCACCACATTCTGGATCCTGCCACCGGCTATCCGGCAGACAGCGGTGTCCGGGGGGTGACGGTTCTGTCCAAGGAAGGGCTCATAGGGGACGGGCTCTCCACGGCCTGCTTCATTCTTGGGCCGGAAAAGGGGCTTGCGCTGGCGGACAGGTACGGAGCGGAGGCGCTGTTCATTCTGGAGAACGGGGAAGTCATAATGTCGGAGGGGATGAGGGATTATTATAGGGAGCAGTGAAATCTGGGATGAGAAACATCAGTGCATAAAATATATTTGCGCATAGGAAGAAATTGGTATAAAATAGGAAAGGTACACAGGGGCATAAAAAAGCATAGAAGGGTACAGAGGGATGTAGAAGGATACAGTGGGATGTAGAAGGGTACAGAGGGATGTAGAAGGATACAGTGGGATGTAGAAGGGTACAGAGGAATGTAGAAGGATACAGTGGGATGCAAAAGGATACAGAGGGATGTAGAAGGATACAGTGGGATGTAGAAGGATACAGTGGGATGTAGAAGGGTACAGTGGGATGTAGAAGGATGTAAAGGGATGTAGAAGGATATAGAGGAATATGTAAAGGGATACAGAGGAGTATGGCATCAGGACGGCAGGGAGAGGAGTGTGGGGGTGGATATGGAAGAGAGCACGTACATTCATGTGGACGAGGAGACATTGAAGAACATAGACGAGAAGATGCCCCCGGAGGAGGAGCTGCAGGATCTGGCGGAATTCTTCAAGGTGTTCGGGGACGCCACCCGCCTGAAGATACTGTATGTGCTGCTGAGCACGGAGATGTGCGTGTATGATATTGCAGCAGTTCTGGGAATGTCCCAGTCAGCGATCTCCCATCAGCTGCGGGTGCTGAAGCAGATGGATCTGGTGAAGAATCGCCGGGAGGGCAAGACCATATTCTATTCTCTGGCGGATGCCCATATTGTGACCATTCTGAGTCAGGGGCTGGACCACATCGAGGAGTAGACGGCTCCGGGGCTGGCCGGTTCCGGAAACAAAGCTTTGCCGGAAGGTCAAGCCGCCCCGGTCATCAGCGGCGCCGTCATTCTTCCGCAGCATCCAGAGCGTTCTGGAAGGTTTCGTAAAAGCCGGTGCCCAAGGGGGAATGGTACAGGACGGTATCGTTTCCGAATTCCTGAAAGTATACATACCGGGAGGTCATGCTGATATTGGTATAGTTGCCCTGGGCGATGACCTTTACATCGGAACCGTCGGTGCGCATACATTTCAGCTGCGCATCGGCCCCGTTTTTCTGGTAATAGATATATCCGCTGCCCACATTGAAACAGTCGACACGGTCCTGCGTCAGGATCTGAATGTTGTTCTGGGACCGGGAATAGCGGCACAGCCTATAGTTGTTAGCCACATCCATATAATATACATAATCGCCTTCTACTATCGGATACCAGAGATTGCCCCGCCATACTTCGTGGGGGGTGTCCGTGGCGGTATCCAGACCATAGAGGTAATGGTTGGTGTCCGTACCGTTGTAATAGATGATGCCGTTCTCGGCGCAGGCGGGATTGATGGAAAAATTGCCCAGATCCACCCGTTCGGAGTTGTCGATCTTCAGCTTGAAGAACAGAGGGCCTGACTTGGCGGGGGAAAGCAGATAGAGATAGTTGTCAACCAACTGGGCCACCGTCACCACATCTCGGATCAGGGAGGTGGAGTTGCTGCCGTTCAGCTTGCAGCGTTCGAAGGAACGGACGTTGAAGGGTTCACTGAAGTCGGAGATTCTGGAGGCTCCGGTCTGAAAATAGTAGAGGAAGTCACCCCCCGCCAGAATGTTGCGCACTTTCAGGGAGTTGAGTCTCTTAAGGCCGCTCTCGTCGGGGTTCATCTTATAGAGGCTGCCGCCTTCGAAGGTATTGGAGAAATAGACTGTGCCGTCATATTCGCAGAACAAGCCGCCGTTGTTCAGGTTGCCTGCAGTATTGCCCACTGTACCGGCCGGGTTCATGGGGATACGCTGAGATAACATGAATATGCTCAGCAGGGCGACAATAAGGATGGCCGCAGCTACGGATAATACGATTTTTGCTTCTTTTTTCATGATAATCACCTGTCCTGAGGTATGTTTTATTGTTTTGGTTGCTGCCCTTATATTTTACACCCCTTTTCGCTTGCTATCAAGATTGATTTGTTATAAGATAGAAAAAAGAACAAGACAGAAATAGACGGGAATGCAAAAAGGAGCTGCAGGGTATGGACTTGACGGAGCTGAGGGAACAGATAGACGAGATAGACAGCAGGATCGTGGCGCTGTATGAGCGGCGGATGGAGATCAGCAGGGAGGTGGCGGAGTACAAGCTGGCCACGGGAAAGAAGATCCTTGACAGACAGCGGGAGCAGGAGAAGCTGGCGAAGGTGAGGGCACTGGCCCATAACGAGTTCAACAGCAAGGGGATCGGCGAGCTGTTTGAGCAGATCATGTCCATGAGCCGCAAGCTCCAGTATCAGCTTCTGACAGAAAGGGGAAGCCTTGACAGACTCCCTTTCATCGGCGTGGACAGCCTTGAGACGGAGAATGCCCGGGTGGTCTTTCAGGGGGCGGAGGGGGCCTATTCTCAGGCAGCCATGGTGCAGTATTTCGGAAGGTCGGTGAACAGCTTCCACGTGGACACCTTCAGGGATGCCATGAACGCCATCGAGGAGGGGGGCGCAGATTTCGCAGTGCTTCCCATCGAGAACTCCACCGCAGGGATCGTCAGCGAGATATACGATCTGCTGCAGGAGTATGAGAATTACATCGTTGGGGAGCAGGTCATCAAAATCGAGCACTGTCTGCTGGGGGTGCCCGGGGGCAGCCTGGAGGATGTGCGCAGGGTATACTCCCATCCCCAGTCCCTGATGCAGAGCTCGAAGTATCTGGCGGATCATGGCTGGCAGCAGATCAGCATGCAGAACAATGCCTTTGCTGCGAAGAAGGTAGCGCAGGAGGGAGATCCTGCCCAGGCGGCCGTTGCCGGCGAGCATGCGGCGGAGGTATACGGGCTTAAGGTGCTTCAGAGGCGGCTGAACAATTCCGGCACGAATTCCACCCGGTTCATCATCGTGACGAACCAGAAGATATTCAGGCGGGATGCGGGAAAGGTCAGCATCTGCTTTGAGGTGCCCCATGAAAGCGGATCCCTTTACCATATGTTGTCTCACTTCATCTACAACAATCTGAACATGACGAAGATCGAAAGCCGTCCCATCGAGGACAGAAACTGGGAATATCGCTTTTTCATTGATTTTGAAGGGAATCTGGCGGACAGCGCAGTGAAAAATGCGCTGCGGGGGCTTCGTGGCGAGGCACGGAACATGAAGATTCTGGGGAATTATTAAGACAAGATAGACGCAATTTGTGCATGCTTTCTGCAGAGGGGCCGGTGCGGACTGCTGTATAAGCGAAAAAGTACAGAAGGCAGAAAGTATAGAAGTGGTAAAGGAAAAACAGAAGTGGTAAAGGAAAAACAGAAGTGATAAAGGAAAAACAGAAGTGATAAAGGAAAAACAGAAG
>CANOFQ010000160.1 GCA_947565325.1 uncultured bacterium | reverse complement strand
ACTGGTTCAATCGCATGATTACATTAGGCAGCATTCAGCGTTATGCAGTATAACTTTTGACATATGCCTGCCGTCTGCCGCAGGTTTATTGTTTTTCACACAATTCCTTACAAAGATTCTCACAAACCTATGCTATTTCACGCATATCATCGTCCGAAACCATCTCGTTGAGGTCATAAGTCAGTGGATTAGGCTTATACATAGAAAATTATACCATATCCAATTGCGAAAAACAATATCCGTTCTACGTCCGTCCTGCTGCTCTGCGGGCTCCGGAATCTGTGTTTCTTGAGGCCTGATAAGCTTGGTGTTCCGAATGGCTTCAGATTCTGTTAATTCTTCCGTCCTTCATAACCATAATTCTGTCGTACTGCTCCGTAAGCCCGTCCTTGATTCTGTGGGTGACGGTTAAAAGTGTTAAATCCCTCATGCCCAGCAGCTCCCGCTCTATCTCGTTCGCAGTTGCCACATCGATGGCGGATGTGCCCTCGTCTAAAATCAGCATTTTAACGTTACGGATCAGAGCCCTTGCAAGCGCTATGCGCTGGCGCTCTCCCCCCGAAAGCTGCGAACCGCCCTCGCCGCAGCTCCCGTCCAGCCCGCCCGTCACATTGCCGAGAAAACGTTGGACACCGGAAAGCTTAACGGCCCGCATGAGCGCATCCTCTGAAAACTCCTCCCCCAGACAGATATTGAACCGCAGCGTGTCGTTAAAAATGAATGTGTTCTGGTGGATGACGGCGACAAGCTCCCTGAGCTTTTCGGGATCAATGTGGCGGAGCTCCCTGCCGTCATAGCAGATGCTGCCGCTGTAGTTCGCATAACTGCCGGCCAGAAGCCTGATCAGGGTCGACTTGCCGCAGCCGCTGGGTCCGATGAGCGCCATCTTTTCATTTTTATGGACAGTCAGATCAAGGTTCTTGAGAACGGGAACCTCTTCTTTATACCGGAACGACAGTCCGGAGATCTCTATCTTGTTTTCAAGGCTGACGCTTTCGCTGCCCGTAAATTCTTTGTGCCCGTCGTCAATTATTCCAAGCATCAGCTCAATATTTTTCCGACTGCTCAAAAGGAGCGGCAGAAACTGGGCGTATATGGTTACGCTGCCGCTGAAATAGCCGAACAGGGAGGCGAACATGACAAGTGTACCGACGGTTATGTCTCCGCATGCAGCCATGGTTCCGGCCACTAAAAAGGTAATGACCCATGCGATGCGGTCCATGAATCGTCCGATGTTTTCAAGCCCTGAGACAGTGATGCCGATCCTTTGGCTCGTCTGTGCGACATCGGAGCTTGCCTTGACAAAACGGCCCCGTAGATTTTTGAAGACTCCATAGGAGGATATGACTTCATGCCCGCTGAGCGCCTCCTTGAGCTGCACGCCCATGGCCGCAGTTACCTTCACGCTGTCCTCCATAAGCCTGCTGAGGCTTTTGTTGAACCGCAGCGGCAGAACCATCGACAGAGCCCCGCAGACGAGGGACAGAAGCGCCAGAAGGGGACTGTACCAGAACATGATCCCCAGTACAACAAGGGCGGAAACGCCGTAGCTTATCAGATAAAAGACAGGGGTTGTCAGATTCTGGACAAGGGTATTGGCGCTGCTGTTGATATACGACATATAGACGGCGGTGTCCTTTTCCTCAAAACGGGCGGAGCCCCTCTGCATAATGCCGTCGTAAAGGTCGTTGCGCAGGCTCTCCCCGAACCTGGCGGCGAAACACTTCTGGGTGATGCCGCTCAAGAAATAGCAGGAAGCCATACCGAGCACCACTGCGCCTGCGATCCATAGAAGGTTCAGAAAGCCCGGGATATTTCCCGAGACGATCAGGTCGATCATCCGTTTCTCCATAATAGCGGAGACCGGGGTCAGAAGCTGCGTGAGAATACCCAGCAGAAGTGCGGACAGGACAAGCAGAATATGTTTTTTGAAATACCTTAACAAACTAATTTCCTCCTTTGCCGTAGTTTCTTTTGTCTGCGACTATCTTGATATCTGACGAGGATTCCGCCGTAAGCCTGGCCGAGACCAGAAGCGGTACAATCGCTCTGTTCAGGTTTACGGCGTAAGCCCTTGTGCTGCCGTCCTCTGTCTCAAGCTCCAGCTCTTCTGTAAGCTTCAGCTCGGTAAATTTTTGCAGGATTTTCTCCGTTTCATCGGGCGATATTCCGGTAAGCTTCGCCAGAACCCCTACGGTGCGGTGCTTCGGCGCTTCGCTGTAAAGCTTTGAAAGCACCCTCAGCGCATCCGGCGACGACAGTGTAGAGAACAGCCGGGTCACGCCCTCTCCCCATGATAAAAGCTGGGCGAAAACGCCCTCCTGACAGTGCGCTGCGGACAAAAAGGACTGTCCCCCGGATAAAACAGCCGTTACGAACCCGTCCTTCGCAATATAGATCATCTCACTGTCCCGGCTGTCGAAATCCACAATATCTGCCGCCTTTTGGACACAGCCGGAGAACGCCGCCCTGCGCATAAGGGAGATAAGCCGCTCAAGACATGTTTCCTCCGGCAACGAGGCAATATATTTCCCCACGGTTTCCTCCATGTCCTCCCGCCGGGCCTCGGTCCTGCCGAAAAGTGCGTCCACCGTCACGCCCAGAATATCGGAAAGCGCCGGCAATAGGGAAATGTCCGGTGCTCCGCCGCTCTCCCACTGAGAGACCGCGGAGCTGCTGACCCCGATTGCCTCCCCCAGCTCTCTCTGGGTAAGTCCCTTTTCTTTTCTGAATTTCAATATCTGTTCACCTACAATTGAATAGCCCATTGCACATCCTCCCTTAAGTGATGCTTATATTATAGCGCAAGACATGCTTAACAGCAATGAGCGCATTCTAATGTAAAGTTAAGCAATGCTGTATTTACATAAGAACACGGAAAGCGCTCCACAAAGGCGCTTGACAAAAGGTGCTTGATAAAAGGCTCCACAAAGGCGCTTGACAAAAAGCGCTTGACAGAAATATTTGACAAAAGCGCTTTACGAAAACACTTGACAAATCGGTCTACATATAGTAAACTCATATTAAGTCTACAGAATGTAAACTCACATAAACTTATGGGGAGCCGGAAAATGGCCGGCCCAAAAGCGGCTGTCAGATGGCCGGAAGACAGCCGGCCGCTGCTTTGGCGTCAGAAGGAGGGTTATTTTATGGAAGAGATCAGATTAGGTGAGATTGAGAGCCGTTTCGTGGAGCTTATCTGGCAGAGGGAGCCTATCGGATCCGGAGAGCTCGTTGCTCTGTGTGAAAAGGAGCTGAACTGGAAGAAATCTACCACGTACACAGTGCTGAGAAGGCTCTGTCAGCGCGGCATCCTGCAGAATCAGGATGCCGTGGTGACATCCGTGATCAAAAAAGAGGAATACATGGCCATACAGAGCGAGAAGGTGCTGGAGGATGCCTTTGAAGGATCCCTGCCCCGGTTCGTGGCCGCCTTCATGAGCCGGAAGAAGCTGAGCCGCAAACAGATAGACGAGATCCAGAAGCTGATAGATGACTATAGGGACTGAGGGCGGATCTTAAGGGCGATTATTGTGCTGATTGCCGTCATATTGTGAGATCTGGTGGAGAAGCATAACCGAATCTGATGGGAAAGCATAATAGGGTCTGATGAGGAAGCAGACGGAGAGGAGGGGACATGGGAGTGAGGTTATTGTTTTTGCAGCTGCAGATCAGCGCTGCAGTCATAATCATATTGCTACTGCGGCAAGGGATGAAGCGGCTGCCGAAGATTTATTCGTATCTGCTGTGGATTCTGGTATTTGGAAGGCTTCTGTGCCCGGCTGCGCTGGAGAGCAGAATCGGGTTCGTGCCGTCTCTGGAGGAGGTCAGCCGATGGGCAGGGCGGACGTTCCTTGGGGAGGAGTATGTTTCACACGGATCAGATGGAGATCTGTGGCTGTGGGATTCCCTGGCGGAAGAGGATGTGGGGAGCAAGGCGGTTATGGACTCGGCTGCGGCGCTGGGCAAAGCGGAGCTGTCCGGCAAGAAAGGTACGGCAGTGCCAGGACAGAACGGGGCGGTTCTCAGGACGGAGCCGGAGAAGGGTCCGGAAAAGGAGGAAGGGGACGTAGAAAAAGGTGTTTTCCGGATCGGGGGCCTCCGGATTGGCTTGACGGGAGGCTTTGAAGAGCGGCAGATCTTGTTCAGGGCACTGGTGATCCTGCTTTGGGTAACGGGGGCGGCAGTGGTTCTGGGGTATGACACAGCGGCACTTTTCAGAGTGCGCAGAAGACTGGGGGGCGCCGTAGGGTGGAGAGAGGCACATGGCACGGAAGCGGCGCCGGTCATAGGGAGGCTTTTCTCACGGCAGGGCTTTTTGGGAAGGCGAAGGAATTTCGGCCAGAAAGATATCTATTTCTGTGACGGCATAAATGTCCCCTTTACCATAGGAGTGTTCCGTCCCAGAATTTATCTGCCCACAGGCGTAAGGGGAGAGGAGCTGGAATACATTCTGTGCCATGAGGGGGTACATATCCGCAGAAGGGACTATCTGGTAAAGAGCATGGCGTTTCTTTTAACCGCCCTGAATTGGTTCAATCCCTTTGTCTGGGCAGCGTTTCATTTCATGGAGAACGACATGGAAATGTCTTGTGACGAAAAAGTGGTCAAAATATTGGGGACGAACATCAAAAGGCGGTATTCCCAGTCTCTTTTGAATTTTGCGGCGGAAGGAGGGCAGATAGCCATGACACCATTGACATTTGGAGAAAACAATGTGAAGGGAAGAGTCAAGAATGTTCTTTCCTATAAAAACGCCAGAAAGTGGAGCGTTGTTCTGGGAATTGCCATATTGATAGGAATGGGAACCCTTCTGTTCACCACCCGGGCGGAGGGGGCACAGACGCAGGGCGGCGATGCAGGGGGAGACATTTCGGACGTAAACCGCCCGCAGGGGAACGGGGGAAGCGGTGCAGAAGAGGGCGGATCGGACGTAAACCGCCAGCAAGGGAACAGCGGATCCGAAGTCAGTTCCGGCAGGGACGGCACGGACGAAAACGAATCTCACGTTTCACGGGACGGCAGCGGAAACGGAAATTCCGGGGCAGGATCTCCGGCGGAGGTGTACTGGAACAAAGACCTTACGGCATATGAGCAGGGGCAGACCTCCAGGGCTGCCGTGGAGATGCGCTCCGACGGCATCTATAAGCTGGAGCAGGGGCAATGGAGCTGCCTGTATTCCGGCTACATCAGTCCCGATGTGCGCTGGTGCGATGAAAACGGAATCTTATATTTTACGTTGGATTCCGATTACGAGGAAAAAGACGAAGCGTATCTTGTGGATCTGGTCTGTATGCTGGATCTGGGTACCGGCGCATTTGACGGTGAAACGCTGTTGATTGACGGAGAGCCGGTCAGGGACACGGACATTGATATTCTGGATGTTTCGATGGGCTACGTGATTCTGTACGCAAGGGAAAAGAGCGTGGCCGTTCCCTTGGTGAATACGGGAGATACTGCCCTTACCATAGGACATACATGGCAGGGCAAGGCCGTGGCTAAGCTGGAGGAAGGGGAGAGGGATGCATATGGCGCTGCCGTCAGGGAGGAGCTTTTGAGCAGTCCCGGGCTTCTGCTGGAGCTTTCCAACCGAAGTCTCAAAGAGACCTTTGCCCTTTTGGACCTGGACGGAGACGGCAGTGCGGAAAGGATTGTCCTGTCTGCGGATCCGGAGAAGGAGCCGGGCCTTTTTCCCTATGACTCCTGCAGATTTCAGGTGGAGGACAGCTGGCTTGACGGACGGATGGAGAATCTGAGCAACTGTATCTGGGCCTTCAGCCCTGACGGCAGCAGGATTGTGCTGGCGCTGTATTCGGATTCCGGTCAGGATCCCCGGACCATTCTGTTTTCCTATGATGAGGGGGAGCTTCGGGAGGTGGGGAATCTTCCGCAGGATATCAGGGACTGTACCGTGGCCGACGGACGGATCCGGGGCTTTACGGTGCTGTATGATGCCATCATGCCGCTTTATCTCCAGATATCCTATAGGTTCAATCAGGACGGATTACTGGAGCCGGTGCCCCAGGACATTTATGAGCTGATCGTGATAGGAGAGGGAGAGCTGCTGGTGAGCCTTCCCGTGCATGACAGCCCTGAGGGCACAGAGGTGCACTCCATGGAGCCTCAGCCGATATATTTCAAAAAGATAGACAGCTCCTGTCAGTGGATTTACTTGGAGGGAGAGAACGGAGACGGGGGATGGTTCAAGGTGGACGGCGAAAGGCGGAGCAGGATCGAGGAACTGTCCATGGACAGCGATGAGGTGTTCGAGCTTTATTATGCCGGATGACAGCCGTTCAGATATGTCAAAATAGACATCCTGCCTTAAACATAAAAGACTCCGGGAGAACCGAAGAGAATTAAGAAGGGTAAATTTTAGATATTCTTGTAACTCCCTGCCTGCTGTGGTATACTGTCCGTAAGGGGCAGAGTCGGATAGTCTGAGAACCGGCTGCCAAGCCTGCTGTAATCATAGTTCTGATTTCGGCGGGCCAGGGAATATCTGGCACGCTAAAAATGGCAGTTTACGGGGAGGATGGATTATGAATCTTGTAATTACCATGAGCAGAAGGTTTGGAACAGGCGCAAGCATGATTGCGCAGGAGCTTTCCGAGAGACTGGGTATTCCGGTGTATGACCGGGCCTATATCGAGCATGAGCTGGAGGGAGACAGCTATGCGGATGAGGCCGGAGTCATAAGGGAGCTGGCATCTCATTCCTGCATTATTCTGGGGCGCTGCGCATCGGAGATATTGAAGGATAAGCTCAATGTATTCAACATCTATGTATGCGCCGACAAGGAGGACCGTATTCGCCGGGTCATGGGCAAGAACAAGCTTTCCTATGAGGATGCCAGGGCCATGCTGGAGCAGAACGACAAGGCCCGTTCGGAGTATTATTACCAGCATACGGGCAAGGTATGGGGGGACGTGAACAATTATCATATGATTCTGGACACCTCCCAGCTGGGGATAGAGAACTGCGCCAATATCCTGATAAAGTATTTTGAGAGGGTCGAGATCATATAGCCGGGCTCTGACGAATTCCGGCAGATGCGCCACCCTTGAAGAACCGGTATGTTACAGAACAAAGACTTCGGAACAGAAGCTACACAATAAAAAGACAGCACAAGAACCGTTCATACCGATTCCTGCGCTGCCTTTTTGCTGTAAGCTTATTTTTTGCCCCGTATTGCGCATCAGCTCTCATCAGTGTATTTGACCAGAATAGCCTCGAATTCAGCCTTCACCTCCGCAAAGGCTTTCAGCAGTTTGGGCGAGAAGGCCCCGCCGCGGCCATTGATCACCATCTGATAGACATTGTTCGGATCATAGGCATCCTTGTATACCCGCTTTGAGGTAAGTGCGTCGTAAATGTCTACTAGGGAGACGATCTGGGCCGCAATGCTGATTTCCTCTCCCTTCAGCCCGTCAGGGTATCCCTTCCCGTCATATTTTTCATGATGGTGTCTTGCAATGTCGCATGCATAATCGAAAATTTCCTTGTCGTTCAGCTGTATGGTCTCTTTTATGATCTCCTCTCCCTTGGTGGTGTGAGATTTGACCAGCTCAAACTCATCATCTGTCAGCTTACCGGGCTTCAGGATAATGCTGTCCGGAATGGCGATCTTTCCAATGTCGTGAAGAGAGGATGCCCAGCCGATCTGCCCCAGCTTTTCCGCTGTCAGCTCATATTCGGGATAGAGCTTCATGATGCTTTCTCCCAGACACAAGGAAAGCTCCCGGATTCTCCGGATGTGCTGTTTCGACTCCAGGTTCCGGAATTCCACAAGGTTGCTTAAGGAATCGATCAGAGTCTCGTTGAGCTGGTTCAAGTTCTTTGTCTGCCGCTTCAGAAGGTCGTTCTGTTTCTGGACATTGTCGTTGAGGCGCTTCACCACCATCTCCAGCTTCATCTTATACTGGAACCAGCCGCTGGCGTTCCTGACCACCTGCTTTACGACATCAGGCTGATAGGGCTTCTTAATATAGCTGACAATCCCG
>CANOFQ010000159.1 GCA_947565325.1 uncultured bacterium | reverse complement strand
TAAAAATCTGGTAGAAAACGATATGGGAATTTCCTTTCTCCCCACTTTTACCGTTCGGGATGAGTTGGAGGATGGCAGGCTCTGCAGTATCCCCACTTCCCCCGGCCTTGCAGCCCGCCAGATTGCAGCAGTCTGTGCCCACCACAAAAATAAGTGGGTCAGTCCCCTGATGGAGCTGTTCATCCAGCTCTGTCTAAATCAGGATTCTGCGCAAGGTTCTCATTGAAGCCGGTCCGCCAATATGGTAAAATAAATGCATTAGTGTGCTGCCCGGATTTACAGGAAACAGTGCACTATGTACCAGAAAGAGAGGATCACCGACTATGCGCAGGAACGCCCTGGTTGCGCCGATTGTAAAATGGGTTGGCGGAAAGCGCCAGCTTTTGCAGGATTTAACGCCTTTATTCCCCAAGGAGATCACGTCTTATTGCGAGCCCTTCCTGGGGGGAGGCGCTGTTTTGTTTAAGCTGCAGCCCGAGGTTGCCTATATCAACGATATCAATTCGGATCTGATGGACGTTTATCAGGTCATTCGCGACAATGTGGAAGAGCTGATCGAAGCTTTGGCCCAGCACCCCAATGAAAAGGATCATTTTTATCAGGTGCGCGACTGGGACAGAAACAAAGAGCAGTACCGGCAGCTGAGCAAAGTCCAGAGGGCTGCCCGCATCATTTACCTCAACAAGACCTGCTACAACGGTCTCTTTCGGGTCAACAATTCCGGCGAATTCAACACGCCCTTTGGCAATTACAAAAAACCCAACATCGTCAACGCTCCGGCTCTGACAGCAGTGAGCCAGTATTTCCAGCAGGCGCAGATTTTCTTCAGCAGCACCGATTACGCAGAAGTTCTGGCCGAAATCCCCTCCCATACCTTCGTGTATCTGGATCCGCCTTATGATCCGGTTTCCGTGACCGCCAATTTTACCGGCTATTCAAGGGGAGGCTTTGACCAAGACGAGCAGATTCGGCTGCGGGAGTGCTGCGATGATCTGGACCGGCGGGGCATTAAGTTCATGCTTTCCAATTCGGCCACCGAGTTCATCCGCGAGCAGTACGATGGTTATAACATTACGACAGTAAAGGCAAAGCGGGCCATCAATTCCAAGGCTTCCCGGCGGGGCCAGGTGGACGAGGTTGTGGTGAGGAATTATGAGTAAGCAGCAAAAAAGCAAAAATGATAAGGCCTGGGAAGCTTTGTTTGATCGCTACGATATTTTATCCCATATCAAAGCTGACGGGCGTTTTCTTATTTCCGCCTCTCAGATTAAGGAATACCGGGAGCCCCGGCTGATGGCCAAATTCGACCATCGCATCAATCTGCCCCAGATTTTCCAGAAACACCGGCTCGCGATTCTTCCCCTTTCCCGCAGCGAATACGTGCTTTCCCATTTTGAAGCTTATGAGCCCTTCCATTCCCGTCAGCACAGGTACCTTTTTCCCGCACTCCGGACATACATATGTCCCGAAATAATAGGAAAGAAGTTCCTCCCCTTCCTCGTCTTCAAACAGTCTGAGTAGATTGGGCAGCCACAGCCTTACATCCTCTAGGCTTCTGCCGTCCCATTTTCCGGAAGGCGCCTTTGCCTTTTTCATCCGCTCCGAAAGTTCAAAATAGCCCACTTCCATCTCCTCATCGCAGTTTTCGCATTCAGGGCAGACAACATAATAAGAATTAAAATCAGAAAGGAAAAGCATATACGCAAGCTTCTGTTCCCCGAGAATCGCCGTGACAGCGACGGCAAACTCCCGTCTCCACTGAACCTCCTTCTCCCGGACATAGTCCAGGTTCCCCGCCAGAAAATCAATGGTCATGGCACGAATCTGCAGCGCTGCGTTCCGATAGCTTTCATAAATGTCCTCCTCACCTGGTCTGTCCCCGTATACGTCAGTGGCCAGAAAGCTTCCCGCTGCCATGATGCCCTGGAACACCCATTCTAAATCCTTCTCCCTTTCCCACTCCTCCATAAGCCTGGCCAGATACGGCAGCGCCAGCCAGGCAGCCGGATAAAAGCTCATCTGGTGCCACAGATTCTCGCAGAGATTGTCAAAGGCAAGTTCATAGTTTGTTTTCGGCACGCTTTCCAGGCGGCGCAGCTTGAATGTTTCCGGGGCTTTATCCCTCTCCCCCATCAGAATGACAAGATAATCTTCCACATTCCCATATGCCCCTCTGTAGCTTTCCCACAATGGGGAGTTGAAATCATGCAGCCTGTAAGGATACTGATTTGACCCCCGTTTTGCAGGTTGAAAGGGCACAGCCGGGCCGGACCTTCTCCTAGTTCTCTTTGCCCTAGCAGCTGCTGCGCTGGCTGCGGCCTGCTTTTCCAGCTCCGCCTGCTTTGCTTTCAGGATGTGTTCCGGCAGACGGACTTCCTTGATTCTGCTGTTCAGAAGGCAGTCCACATCGGAGATATCGGAAATCTGGCTCCCCTCCAAGGAAAGCCTTTCCAGACGGAAAAGCTTCAGAATCTCCTTCATATGTTCCAGTCCGGAGCAGTGGAGCAGACTTAAGCTCCTTAAGCTATACAGATTCCCCAGGAAAGCGCAGTCAACTGCGCCGCAGGCTGAAATCTCCAGGCTCTCCAGGGCTGTGCAGGTGGACAAAAAAGAGAAATCCTTCACGGGCATCGCATAGATACCCAGCTTCCTCAGCCTTGACATCTTTCCGATTACGCTGAAATCTCCCCTTACAAGCTCAAGCCTCTCCGGCAAAGCATCCTTGAGAGGGTCTATCAGCTTCTGATAAACCGGCCTGCCGCCGCAGGAGAGGTTCTTAATCTTCTGAAAATCATAAAGGCTCTCCGGCACCCTGCCCAGGGCCTGGGCCACATAGGTGAGCAGCGTAGGGTCTATCTTGATTTTTTCCAGTTCCATATGGCATTCCTCCTCTGATATCTCTTAATTCTGTCCTTTTCCATCAAATTCCATCAAAAATACTCCGGATTCTGATTTTCGCTTTAAAACTCTCGCCAAAACATTATAAATCTGAGGCCCGCCGCCTCCATTTCCTTTTCTTTTTTCTCCATCCGTTCCCGGCCCTGCCCATTCCAGGACCAGAACAGCATCCCGGTCTTTTCTTCTTCAAGGGCAAAACTTCTCCTTGACAGCTTTCCCTCCATGCCTTATAGTAAAGCAGAACAGAATAACCGCTAGGGGAGCACATCGCTGAGACTGAGACGACGCATCCACAGACCCGCAGAGGCCTTATGGGCCGATGCATCCATAGGCCCGCAGAGCCCGCCGTCTCTAACCCTCACTACCTGACCCGGATAATACCGGCGTAGGGAAGCAATCTGATTCAGGAGCCGCTGACAGAATACTCTGACAGAAGCGGCGGCTGAATCACGGTGTCATCCTTCCTTAGCCCATCTAAAGGAGGATTTTTTTATGTTGTACAATGTCATTCACGACGGGGAAGAGATCTATTACATCCCCACTGTCGGCGGCTATGTGCTGCTGGCGGCTCTCTTTGCGGCCCTATTGGCCGCCGCCCTCTGGTTCGCCCGCAAAAAGGCCGGCCACGGCTCTCTGAAGCTGACCACGAAGCAGCTCACCTTCTGCGCCATCTCCATTGCTCTGGGTACGGTACTTTCCAATGTGAAGCTTTTCAGCTTTTCCTTTGGAGGCTCCGTCACTTTGCTCTCCATGCTGTTTATCTGTCTGCCCGGCTACTGGTTCGGTCTGGGCACGGGTCTTACCACCGGCGTGGCCTACGGCCTCCTTCAGCTGATGATCAAGCCCGAGATCATACATCCTGCCCAGTTCCCCCTAGATTATATCCTTGCCTTCGGCGCACTGGGACTGTCCGGACTGTTCTGCGGCAAGAAGAACGCTCTTCTCAAGGGCTATGTAGTCTCCATAGTCGGCAGATGGATCTTCACCAGCATTTCCGGCTGGATCTTCTGGGGCCAATATGCATGGGAGGGCTGGCATCCCGTTCCCTATTCTCTTGTCTACAACGGCTGCTACATCTTCGCCGAGGCCGCCATCACGCTGCTGATTCTGGCCATTCCTCAGGTAAAGACAGCCTTTGAGCGAGTGCGGCGGCTGGCGCTGGAATAGCGGGCCGCAGCAAAGGCTTCCAAAGCAGGGGCCGGCTTTTCCCGGCAGACTTCATCAGGGAGAAGCTGCCCCTTGCTCCAGATGAAAGGAGTACAAGATCCGTTCCTTTACCTTCATGCCCATGAGCTTTTCCAACGCTTCCTGATAGTAGTCCATCTGGGTCTCATAACGGTTCCAAAGCTCCTCCATGGTCAATACGGAATCCGTCTTGTAATCAAGAAGCACGATCCCGTCCTCCTCCACGAAAAACGCATCTATGATCCCCTGAATCAGAACCGTCTCCCCCTCCGGGAACCCTTCCTTCAGACGTCTGGCATCGATTCCCAGCACAAAGGGCTGTTCTCTGTAAAGCCTGCCCCCATAGTCCGCACGCCACATGCGGTATCCGGTCCGGGAGCGCAGAAACGCCCCGATCTTCCGCTCCCTTACAGCCTGAGCGTACTCCTCCGTCAGGCGCTTTTCCTCCACCAGCCTCCCTATGAGATCATGAACGCCGGACTCCAGTCTTCCCTGTTCCAGCCGCCCGGCATATTCCTCATAGCTTTTGGGCATCGCCGCCTCACTTTCTGCCTGCCCCGGCTTCAGGCCCGTCACCGCCCCGAAGTCCATCAGTTCCATCACTCTATGGTACGCATTTCCCCTGACAGCGCCGCTGATCTTCTCTTCCCCCCTGCGGAACAGCGGAATATAGGGCTGCACCTCCTTCTCCTCAAAGGTATGATAGGCCGCCTCGTCCCTGTCCGCCATAGCGGCGATCTTCAGCTCTGAAACAGTAGTCTTCGTATATAGATCCGCTAGCCCTGCATAAGGATATTCCGCATTGAGCCGCTGGGCCAGCTGCTTTTTTGTCTCCTCGTCCCCCGGCAGCTGCGCCTGCCCCAGAAGCTCCCGCCGCAGGAACAGCTGCGTCTGCTCCTGCATCTTCCCTGCGGCAGCCTCCTGCCTCCCCGTGACAGACACCCGAATCCTGGCATAGGGCAGTACGGGCAGCAGCATGTCCAGATAGCTTCCCGCCTCCATGAAGTCCAGATAGGACAGCCTGCCGGCAGCCTCCTCCTGCAGCGCTGCCTGCGCCCTCTGCCTCTCCCATTTTTCCTCCGCACACTCTAGGACTCCCGTCAGGATCAGCTTCTCCCTCGCTCTGGTCATGGCCACATACAGCACCCTGAGCTCCTCCGCCAGACTGTCCTCCCTGAGCTTTCTGGAAAGGATGGTCCCCCGCAGGGTCTTGTTGCGGATCCTTTGCTCCGGATCCACGTACTCCACCCCAAGTCCCAGATCCGTGTCCAGAATCAGGGCCTGACTGGTGTCCTGCATATTGAAGCGCTTGCTCATCCCCGACACGAAGGTAATCGGAAACTCCAGCCCCTTGCTCTTGTGGATGCTCATGATTCTCACCACGTCCGCATTCTCGTCCAGCTGGCCCGCCTCTCCATAGTCCACATCATATTTCTCCAGCTGCTCCATATAGCGCACAAAATGGAACAGTCCGAAATAGCTGGTCTTCTCAAAATCCGCCGCCTTGGTAAAGAGCATCTCCACATTTGCCCGCCGCCTGCTCCCTGCAGGCAGGGCCGTCACATAATCCAGATAGCCGAAATCATTCACCAGCCTTGAAAGCAGCTCGCTCACGGACAGATACACCATGCAGTCCCGGTATTCCGCAAGCATATGCAGGAACGCCGCCGCCTTTTTCCGCAGGGGCTCCGGCAGCGTGGCCCGAGCCGTCCTCTCCTCCTGCACCGCTTCCGGCAGTGCGGCCCCGGTCTCCCCTGCGGCCTCCTTCAGTGCCTCATACAGACTGCCCTTTTTCCTCCCGCTGCGCACTCTGGCGATCTCCTCCTCGGAAAAGCCTCCGAAGACGGATTTCAGCACACCGAACAGCGGAATGTCCTGACTGGGATTATCCAGCACCCGCAGAAGATTCAGCAGCTCCTGCACCTCGGAGGCTGCAAAGTATCCCGTCTTCGATGCGATGTACGCCGGTATCCCCTCCTGCTCCAGCGCCTCCCTGAATTCTTCGTCCCAGCCGCTGTTGGTGCGAAGCAATATCACCATGTCGCTGTATCTGGCCGCCCTCAGACAGCCGCTCTCTCTGTCAAATACCTGAAAGCCCTCCCGGAGCTCCTTGATCTTCTGGGCAATGGCAAGGGCCTCCGCCTGCTTTCCATCCAACTCCTGTTCTTTGTCCGGCTTTTCCACCAAAAGCAGCTCGCTGACGCAGCCGTCGTTCTCAGGATACTCCGCCCCGGGGTACAAGGCCGCCCTCTCGTCATAGGCGATGCCTCCCACCTCCCGGCTCATCATCCGGCCAAAGAGGTCGTTCACGGTGTCCACCACCTCCCGGCGGCTTCGGAAATTTTTCGCCAGGTCGATCCTGCGGCAGCCCCCCTCTCCTTCCTGATAGGTGTCGTACTTTTCCAGAAAAAGCTCCGGTCTCGCCAGCCGGAACTTGTAGATGCTCTGCTTCACGTCCCCCACCATGAACCGGTTGAACGCCCCCTCCTCTTCTCCCGAAACCGCCCGGAGAAGATATTCCTGCACCAGATTGCTGTCCTGATATTCATCCGTCAGAACCTCTGCGAAGTGCTGCCTATATTCCAGAGCCACGGCGCTGGGGCGCACCCCGCCCTCCTCCCTGTCCAGCAGGATATCCAGTGCGAAATGCTCCATGTCCGAAAAATCAATGACCTTCTTGTCACGCTTTTTCTCCTGCATCCTCCTGTCAAAATCCAGCACCAGATCGATCAGGGTTGCCACCGGCTCCCGGCATGCCTCCCCTTGTCTGGCCGCAAGCTCCAGAGGCGTGGCGAAGAACCGTTCCTGAAGCGACTGGACACAGTCCTTCACTCCGGCCCTCAGCTCCTTGGCCAGCTCCCGCTTTTCTGCCGAGACCGTATCGTCCTTTTTGGAAGGCAGCCGTCCGAAGGATATCCCTCCAAGCCCTGCCTCGAACTCCGAAAGCGAGCCATAGGAAAGCGCCGTCTCCAGCTGCTCCAGCTCCCTCTCCGCCAGCTCCCCGTACATATAAGGGCCGTCCGGCTCCCGGCAGAGGCGGCACACCCTCCTCAGCCTCTCTGCGCACCCCTCTGTCATGCGGTGCAGATGCCCCGTGAGCCATCCTCCATAGGAGCTGCTGCAGAGTCCTCCGACTCCCTCCGCCTCATAGTCCTTTTTCCGCTCCTCCAGCCACTGTACCGGCCAAGGAAAGCTGGCCGCACATCTGGACAGATTCAGGATATGCTGCTCCAGCACGCTCTCCCGCCCTCCTGGGCAGAAAATCTCCACACAGCGCCGAAACGTCTCGTCGCCGGAGGCATAGGCTTCCTCCAGCAGCTCCTGCAGCGCCTCCTGCTGCATCAGCCTGACCTCACCCTCGTCTGCGATGCGGAAGGCCGGATCCAGCCCTATCTCATTGAAATGGTTCCTCAGAAGATAGAGACAGAAGCTGTCTATGGTGGTGATCTGGGCATTGTGCAGAAGGGTCGCCTGCTTCTGCACATGCTCGGAGGCGGGCCCCTCCGAGAGACGCTTCGCTATTCCGTTTGCGATCCGCTCCCTCATCTCCGCCGCCGCCGCATTCGTAAAAGTCACGATCAGGAGCCGGTCGATGTCCACCGGCCTCTCCCCGTCACAGACCATCCTCACGATGCGCTCGGTCAGCACTGCCGTCTTGCCGCTGCCCGCCGCTGCGGACACCAGTATATTACAGCCATGAAGATCGATAGCCTCCTGCTGTTCCCTTGTAAATGTCATAGCCATATGCTTCCGGCTCCTCTCTGCAGATCGTCTTTTCTCTTGCAATTTCCTTCTGTTTCGATATTGTACCATGATCTCGTGCGCCTTGGCGCACATGGAATCAAAAAGTCGAAACAATGCCCTTCTGTTTCGATATTGTACCATGATTTCGTGCAATCTTCAGGCAGAGACCCGAAAAATCAGAGATTTTTCGGGTTCGCTTCGCTCGTCGAATGGT
>CANOFQ010000158.1 GCA_947565325.1 uncultured bacterium | reverse complement strand
CCGACCTTTTGGTCCGTAGCCAAACGCTCTATCCAGCTGAGCTAAACGCACATCTGTTGCACTATTTCCCTGCAACAGTATTTATGATACCCTTGTTCAGCTAAAAAGTCAAGGGAATTTTTGTATTTTCCAAAAATGTTTTTGGACCCATTTTTGCACCTGCTTTCGGGTCTGTTCGGGTTCTGTTTTAGGATCCGTTTTGACGGCGCACTTCTACTGCCTCCCTATGCCGTCGCCTCAGCTTTTCGCAAGCAGCAGCTTCACCAGCGGCTCGTTGTCCTTTTCCGTGGCGATCTCCAGCGCCGTCTTCCCCTGATTGTTCACTGCGTCCGCCTTTTCAAAGCCGAAATCAAACAGCATTTCCGCCATCTCTCTGGCGGAGCCGTCCGAGCGGTTCCTTGCGGCATAATGCAGGGGCGTGTCCCCGTTTCGGTCTGCGGCATGCAGGCGGGCTCCCGCCTCCAGCATGGAAATCTGCAGATCCGTCACATCCGAATACTCACTTACCAGCATCAGGGGAGTCGCCCCCTGCCCGTTGGCAAGATTCACGTCGCATCCGCCGTCCAGCAGCGCCACGGCAAAATGGTAATCCATCTGTCCCTCGTTATAGCACTTCCGGCAGGCCAGCGTGAGCGCCGTATCCGCATTCTCTCCCATGAAAGCGTCCTTGTCCATCCCGGCCTTCCAGAGGAGCTTCAGAAGCCGCCTGCACAGACCGTTGTCGTTTTTCTGCCAGAAGGGCTCTCCCTCGCAGTTCCCCGTCCGAAGCAGTCTGGTGAGGCAGGTCTCATCCTTCCCGTTCCTGGCGTTGGGATCCGCACCGCCCTCCAGAAGCCGCCTCACAGCCTCCGGGTCAAGCATCATGCAGGCCGCACCCAAGGGAGTCATGCCCGCAAACAGCCCCTCCCCGGAAGTCTCGTTCAAGTCTGCCCCTCCGGCGATCAGTGCGTCCAGACTGTCCACGTCGCCCTTTTCTATGGCCTGAAACACATTCATCCCTCCGGTAAGGCCGGCTGAATCCTCCCCGGTGAGAATGACGGCGGCCTCCTTCACGCCGCTCTCCATGGCCAGATCAAGGGGCGTCTGGCCGAAGTCATTCTTCTCCTCCGGATCCAGCCCTCCCTCCACAAGCACACGGATGCAGCGCAGGTATCCTGCTTTCTGCTCCTCCTCGCCTATGCTCTTTCCCCTGTCCATATAGTTCACGGGACGGGAAAGCCAGTCGCAGACCGTGTGCAGAAGGGTGTTGCCGTCCGGATCCGTCATAGTCAGCCTTGCGCCGTGAGCCACGGCCGACTCCAGAATCTCGTATCTCGCAAATCTGGCCGCCTCATGCAGGGCAGGAATTCCGTCTTCGTTTTTCCGCATGGCGCTGGCCCCTGCCTCAAAAAGCAGGTCTGCGCAGGCACGGACCTCCTCTTCTGTCACCCCTGCCGGTCTGCAGTCGCTGACACAGTCCAGTGCCGCAAGGGTATGCAGGGGAAAATTCCCATATCGGTCCTTGACATTGGCGGACATTCCCCGCCCCAGCAGAAGCCTTATGGCCGCCTGGTCTCCCAGCGCCGCCGCCGTGTGGAGCAGGGTCCTGTCCCCCTTCAGCTTATCCACCGTCTCCAGATCCAACTCCTCATAGACAGCCAGAATCTCTTCCTCCGTCTTGTCCCGGTACATCATCCTCAGTCCGTAAATGTCCATATCGCCCTCCTCCATCCTATTCCCCGTCCTATTTCCTTATTATACCTAAAACCGCTTCCCTCTGGCAACCTATTTTATCCTTTTCTAAGAGACTCTCAAAAAAAAGTATAGTTTTTTCAGATTCTGTGCTATACTACTTAGGTAGCGATTCGGATTGCACGGTTTGAACGCACGGATCGTATACCCGTATTCCACCATCATGATACATACGAGGAGGATGCATATGCTGGAACTGCAGAATCTCTGCTTTGAGGTGTCGGACAGCGCCGAAAAGCATAAAGAGATCATCAAAGATATCAACCTGACCTTCGGAGACCATGCCTTCATCGCCATCACCGGCCCCAACGGAGGGGGAAAATCCACTCTGGCGAAGCTGATCATGGGGATCGAACGGCCTACCTCCGGCAGGATCCTTTACAACGGCAGGGACATCACGGAGCTGACCATCACGGAGAGGGCGAATCTGGGCATCAGCTTCGCCTTCCAGCAGCCGGTGCGCTTCAAGGGCATCAAGGTCAGGAATCTGATCACCCTTGCCGCTGGCAACAAGGTCAAGCTGGCAGGGGCCTGCGACTATCTCTCCAAAGTAGGGCTGTGCGCCAGAGACTATATCAACCGGGACGTGGACGGCAGCCTTTCCGGCGGCGAGCTGAAACGGATCGAGATCGCCACCATCATCGCCCGCAACACGCCTCTCTCTGTTTTTGACGAGCCCGAGGCGGGCATCGATCTGTGGAGCTTCAACAACTTAATACAAGTCTTTGAGGAGATGCACCGGGAAAGCGAAAATTCCCTGATCATCATCTCCCATCAGGAGCGCATCCTGAACATTGCAGATGAAATCGTAGTCATAAAGGATGGCACCCTGCAGGCAAGAGGGCGGCGGGAGGACATTCTGCCGGAGCTGCTCAAGGGCACTGAAGGATGTAAGTTTTATCAATAATACTTATCATTACCCAAAAGAAACGGACACCAAGAGGCAAATCGGGCCACTGCCAAGCTGCAAAAGACAAATCGGGCCATAACTAAGCTGCGAAAGTCAAATCAAGGCACTGCCAAGCTGCGAAACAAGCCACAGAACAAGCTCATATGAATCGAGGATATAATTATGGACGATATACAGAAAAACCTGCTGGAGCAAGTGGCGGGACTCCACGAGATGCCCGCCGGGGCCTATAACATCCGGGCCAACGGGCAGAGCGTGGACCGCTCCACCACCGCCCACATCGACATCGTGACCAAGACCGACAAACAGGGCATCGACATTGTCATCAAGCCCGGCACCAAGAAGGAAAGCGTGCATATTCCGGTGGTATTGAGCCAGAGCGGATTGACCGAGATGGTCTATAATGATTTTTACGTGGGGGACGACTGTGACGTGACCATCGTGGCAGGCTGCGGCATCCACAACAGCGGAGACGATGACAGCCGTCATGACGGCGTACATTCCTTCTTCATAGGCAAGAATTCCCATGTGAAATACGTGGAGAAGCATTACGGCAGCGGGGACGGCCATGGTAGCCGGATCATGAATCCCGAGACCGTAGTGGAGGTAGGCGAGAACAGCTTCATGGAGATGGAGACCGTCCAGATCAAGGGGGTGGATTCCACCAAGCGGCTCACCAGAGCGAGGCTTGCGGACGGCGCCAAGATCATCGTCACCGAAAAGCTCATGACTCACGGAACCCAGACCGCAGAGACATCCTTCCGGGTTGACTTAGACGGTCAAGATTCCAGCGCCAACATTGTCTCCCGCTCCGTGGCCAGAGATGATTCCACCCAGCTCTTCCTCTCCAAGATCAACGGCAACAGCCGCTGCAAGGGTCATTCGGAATGCGACGGCATCATCATGGACCGGGCGAGGATCAGCGCCATCCCGGAGATCACCGCCGGCGATCTGGACGCCGAGCTGATTCACGAGGCTGCCATCGGCAAGATCGCCGGAGAGCAGATCACGAAGCTCATGACCTTAGGCCTTACCGAGGCGGAGGCGGAGGCCCAGATCGTGAACGGATTCCTGCGATAGGGAACAATTTTTTTGAAAACACGGAAACAGCGCCAATACCTTTCCAAGCTACATGACATAATGCAGTATAATCTAGAGACCTTCTGGGGAAAATGAATATGGCTTCAGCGCAGTATGCTTCAGCGCAGGCATTTTGCGCCGGGTTTGCACCGATTCAATAACGGGGTGCCGCCAGCCACATTACATTGACGTTTGAAAACACTTTTCTTTCAAACTTCCACCTCAGGAGGTCTTTATGGATTGTACGAATAATAATACCACACAAGGGACGTCCCCTCAGCCTTCCCTGCAGGATTCCCGCTCCGTCCAGACCATGGACGGCTGTCAGGCGGCCGCACATGTGGCTTATGCTTACAGCGAGTGCGCCGCCATCTATCCCATCACTCCTTCCTCTCCCATGGCCGAGCTCTGCCATGAGTGGGCGGAAAACGGCCTGAAAAATATTTTTGGCAATCCGCTGGTGGTCTCCCAGCTGCAGTCGGAGGCCGGCGCCGCTGCAGCAGTGCACGGTGCGCTGCTGGCAGGCTCTCTGGCCGTCACCTTCACGGCCTCTCAGGGACTGCTCCTCATGCTGCCCAATCTTTACCGCATGGCCGGGGAGCTGCTGCCCGGCGTCATCCATGTGGCCGCAAGATCCCTCGCCACCCATGCCCTTTCCATTTTCGGCGACCATTCCGACATCTACGCCTGCAGGCAGACCGGCGTGGCCATTTTCTGCCAAGGCAGTGTGCAGGAGGTCATGGATCTGTCCCCCGTGGCCCATCTGGCTGCTCTGGAGGGCAGAATCCCCTTCGTCAATTTCTTTGACGGCTTCCGCACCTCTCACGAGCTCCACAAAATAAGAGTCTGGGACTATAAGGCACTAAGCTCTATGCTGGACATGGCGGCAGTGGAACGCTTCCGGGAACGCTGTCTCCATCCAAGCCACGGAAAGGTCTATGGCTCCGCCCAGAACCCAGACATTTTCTTTCAGGCCAGAGAGGCTTCCAATCCCTACTATCAGGCGCTGCCTGATGTAGTGGAGAAACAGCTGGGAAAAATCAACAAGAAGCTGGGCACCTCCTATGGGCTTTTTGATTATTATGGTTCCCCTCATGCGGAGCATGTAATCATCGCCATGGGCAGCATATGCGAGTGCATCAAGGAGTATCTGGACAGTGTGCCCGACAAAAAATACGGCCTTGTCAGCGTACATCTCTACCGTCCCTTCAGCAGCGCCCGTCTGGCGGAGAAGCTGCCCCGGACCGTCAGGCAGATCACCGTGCTGGACCGGACAAAGGAGCCCGGGGCTCCCGGCGAGCCCTTGTATCTGGACGTGGCGGCAGCGCTGGCACAGTGCGGAATTCCCGCCTTGTCAATGAGTCGGGAAGGCAGTGACTCCGATTTCTGCGTCGCCCCGGATTCCGGCGGCGGCAAGGCTTCCGGCTCCGGCGGCGATAGGGCTTCTCTCTCCCACACGGCTCCCGGCTCCGGCAAGGCGCCCTATGGCAGTTCCAGACCCTGCGGGCCTATATACTTGTTCTCCGGCCGCTACGGCCTAAGCTCCAAGGATACCACCCCGGCCCAGATGGCAGCGGTCTATGAAAACCACGCCAAGCCCTTCTTTACCGTGGGCATCCGTGACGACGTGACCCATCTGTCTCTGGATACGCCCCCTGTCCCCAGAACTGCACCTGCAGACATAGTCTCCTGCAAATTCTGGGGTCTGGGCGGCGACGGCACGGTCAGCGCCACCAAAAATGCCATCAAGATCATCGGCAGCCACACGGACATGACCGCTCAGGGATACTTTGAGTATGACTCCAAGAAATCAAGAGGCCTGACCATCTCCCACCTGCGCTTCGGAAAAAGCCCCATCCGCAGCACCTACCTGATCCGTCAGGCCGACTTCGTGGCATGCCACAATCCGGTGTATCTCCACAAATACGATATGGTGCAGGAACTTAAGGACGGCGGCACCTTCCTGCTGAACTGCGGGTATGGGGCAAAGGAGCTTGAACGCTACCTTCCCGACGGGGTAAAGACCTTCCTCGCAATGCACCGCATCCGCTTCTATGTGATCGACGCTTTGAGAATCGGAAAGGAAACAGGCCTCAACAGCAAGATCAGCACCATCCTGCAAGCGGCGTTCTTTGCCGTTTCAGGGCTGCTGCCCGCTGAGGACGCAAAGAAATGGATGAAGCAGGCGGCGGAAAAAAGCTATGGGAAGAGCGGCGCAAAGATCCTTGAGATGAACAGACAAGCCATTGAACGGGGCTTCGAGGAGGTCACGGAGATCCATGTGCCCGAAGGCTGGCAGGACATTCCCTGCGAGGCTCCCATACAAGGCTCATTGGACAATGCTCCCTTGCCGGACCGGCAGGAAATGACGGAATTCGTGACACGGATCCAGCAGCCCGTCACGGACCAGAGGGGAAACAGCCTGCCCGTCTCCGCATTCCTTCCCTATGCGGACGGGTATACCCCACCCGGAAGCACTGCCCATGAAAGAAGGGCCGTGGCCACGGAGATTCCCCGCTGGAAGCCCGAGAACTGCATACAGTGTACCCGCTGCTCCTTCTTCTGCCCCCATGCGGTGATCCGGCCCGCCGTGCTTGATGACAAAGCCTTAGAGAAAGCCCCTGAAGGCCTCCATTCCCTTCCCATGTTCGGACTGGAGGGTCATTCCTTTGCAATCACCTTGTCCCCTTCGGACTGCACCGGCTGCGGCACCTGCGCAGCCGTCTGCCCCGGAAAGCAGGGAAAGAAAGCACTGGAAATGACCCCCGTGAGCCAGTTCACGAACCCTGGCCCCCGTGACGGGGCAGCTCCCTCCACGAAATCCGATAATGTACCTGCGTCTGGGGAGAGCATTAAAAGGCCTCCGCTCACGGAAAGCTCTAAAGAAGCCTCATCCATGGAGAGCACCGAAAGGCCTCCGCTCACGGAAAGCTCTAAGATGCCTTCATCTGCGGAGAGCACCGAAAGGCCTCCGCTCACGGAAAGCTCTAAGATGCCTTCATCTGCGGAGAGCACCGAAAGGTCTCCGCTCACGGAAAATTCTAAGGAGTCCTCGTCTACCGAGAACTCCGCCAGCGGCGAAGACAGCATATGCATAGACGAGACTGCCTTCCGCAGATATCAGGAGGCTTTCGACTACTGCAAGCCACTGCTTCCCTGCAAAGAGGCAGCGGATCGATTCCGCCCGGACACTCCCAAGGGAAGCCAGTTCCTGCGCCCTCTGATGGAATTTTCCGGGGCATGCGCAGGCTGCGGGGAAACCGCCTATGTGAAGCTGCTGACCCAGCTGTTCGGATCCCGGATGTATATCGCGAACGCAACGGGCTGCAGCTCCATCTGGGGCAATTCTGCGCCCTCCTGCGCCTATGCCCTCGATGCGGACGGCCATGGCCCTGCATGGTCCAACTCTCTGTTCGAGGATGCGGCGGAGTTCGGCTTCGGTATGCTGATGGCGCAGGAGGCGTCTGCCATGCGCAGCAACGGACCCCATATTGTGCAGAATCTCGGCACGGATTCATATTCCCCGGCCCACAGCTCAGACGACATAGGCTCGTCTTCCCGGGAGGGTTTCTCTCTCCCTACTGTGCAGTGGATCATCGGCGGCGACGGCTGGGCCTATGACATCGGCTTCTCCGGCCTGGACCATGTGCTGGCCAGCGGCAAAAACATCAACATTCTGGTGCTGGACACGGAGGTCTATTCCAACACCGGCGGTCAGGCCTCCAAAGCCACCCCCGCCGGCTCCACTGCCAAGTTCGCTCTGGGGGGCAAAAAGACCCGCAAAAAGGATCTGGCCGCCATGGCCATGACCTATGGGAATGTCTACGTGGCCCAGATCGCCATGGGAGCCGACATGAACCAGACCGTCAAGGCCTTTACCGAGGCTGCCGCCTACCCGGGACCTTCCCTCGTCATCGCCTATGCCACCTGCATCGCCCACGGCATCCGGGCGGGACTGGGCTCCACGCCCCATGAGGCAAAAAAGGCCGTGGATGCGGGATATTATCACCTGTTTCGCTTTAATCCCGCCCTCAGGGAGCAGGGAAAGCATCCCCTTATACTGGACAGCGGCGAGGCCGCCCTTGACTATGAGGAATTTCTTGACGGAGAAATCCGCTACGACGTGCTGAAACGCCGCCATCCGGAACAGGCAGAGGAGCTCTTCGGGCAGGCAGAGGCTCAGGCCAGGGAACGGTACCGCTGTCTGAAGGAGCTGGAGACTATTTTATAGCTTTCTACCTTTTTATCCCTACAGTAACCCCATAACGGCTTTTACAAAGGACTGCTATAAATCAAATACCCCGCAGCAAGCTGACGGGGTATCAAGCTTGATTCGCAGCAAGCT
>CANOFQ010000157.1 GCA_947565325.1 uncultured bacterium | reverse complement strand
TGATCCGCAGATACCGCGCCACATTGCGGCTTGAATAGCCATATTCCTCAGCCAGGGCATCCCTGCTCTTGAACTTGTGGCCATTATGACCACAAGTCTCACTCGCTGTCTCCCCGTTCATAATCTGCAATTCCCGTATAATGTCATTCCTTCTGCCCTGGCAGCATACCTTGTTATAATGTGCCTCCATGACCGTGGCTTTCTCCGATGGGAGCAGATCCGCAAAGGATCGCTGCATCAGATTTGTTTCAATCACATAGATATAAGCCTCTTCATCGGAAATTCCTTCACGATAGCTGGAATTTCCGCCAGCCCCGTAATCTTAGCCGCATTCTGCCTATTATGACCGGAAAGCATTTCATATTCCCTGCCAGCCTTGCGGACAATGACGGGATTCAGTACCCCATGTTCTTTTATGCTCTCCACCATGTCATCCAGCCGCCGGCCCTCATAGAGGCGGAACGGATGGTCATAGAACGCCTTTATCTTATCCACGGACAGCATCTGTACGCCGCCTGCTGCCATTTCACCAGTCTGTACCAAGGATTCACCGGTCAGCATATCCACGGCATCAAATATCTTCCTTTTCTGCGCATTAGCCCTCATAAGCGATCACCTCCCCCGCCAGTCTGCCATAAGCCCTGCACGCATTACTCTCAGGCGCATATTCCGCCAGAGGCTCGCTGTAATAAACGGATTCACCCACCTTGACCGTATTCGGGATCTTGCTTTTGAATATCCTGATCTGTCCCTGGAAGGTCTCCGCCATCTGCTCCGTGATGGTCTTGCACAAGATTGTCCTGGCATCGCCAGAAGCTGCGGATTCACAGCCACAATCACTTCATCTGCCACCGCCATCGCATTGATATTAAGTGTTCCCAGAGACGGGGATGTGTCAATGAGGATAAAATCATAATCAACCCTCAGTGGCTCCAATATCGCCGCCAACATCCTCTCACTGCCCATTTCCAACCTCAGCTTTGCTTCCACTGCAGAAAGCCCTATGGATGACGGAATAAAATCCACCCCGTTCCTCTCCCTGACATATTCCTCACGCCCCGGAAGCTTTTCATCCTCAATCACATCCATCATCAAATCCGCGATTGAGATATCCACATCATCCGCCCCAAAACAGATGGTCAGGTTGGACTGTGGATCAAAGTCCACAGCCAAAACCTTTTTTCCCATTTTCCGCAGTGAATACGCCAGATTAAATACCGTCACTGATTTTCCGACGCCGCCCTTCATTGCTCCTACCATGTATATCTTTCCCATATCGTCATGCCCCCTGTTCCGCATAATTTCCATACTGTGCTTTCCGCTCAGCTACAAATTGCGCATGCAGCCTCTCTTTTTCTGCCTCAAACTGCTTTCTGAGAATCGCCGTTTCCCTCTCCATGAACTCCGTCTCGGCTTTTTCCATCGCCGCCCTCTCAACATCCGGCGTGATGACCAGCCTGCCATTCTCACAGCTGACAGAAACATAATCACCAATTTCAAATCCAAGTTCCTGTAGCCACTGCCCTTTTAACGTAATTGTCGGTGTTGCTTTATACTGATAACCGCTCTGTTCACAAACCTTCACGCTCCTGCGTGCTTTGACTTTCTTCTGCATCTTCTTTCCTCCTGATTGCCATTGTTGTGATGGCCATACAGCGCCGGGAGCCACCCGGCAGTCTGCCAAAGGGTAAAAAAATAGACTGCCTCAGTCTGCCATGATTCCTCATTTTGCAAACTGATTCAGTCCTACCCAAATCGACCATATTCTGTTTTTATCTCCGGTGCCTTTCCCCACCGGTCATCCGGGATCTCTGTTACACGTTTTGAATAGGACTATGCCGCCGAAGCCCGTGTATTTACGGCGCTCTCATGCGGTATCACTATTATCATGCGTTCCCCCGTAGCCGCCTGCACCAACGCCTTTGCAGCGCCCTCCGCCCTGCTGCTGTCCTCTAAAGCGTATAAAGCCTCTATCTGCGCCCCTCTTGGCTGAAACAGCGCCGTTACCCTGGTATCTGTCTCCTCCCCGTCATCATACTTCGCCAGATCCTTGGACACCGCAGGCTTATGCCAGTTCTTGGAATATCTGGCCAGCTCCGCATCATCGATCACAATAGAATGATTCTCAAACAGATCAACAAAGGTATCGTAAAAGAGCTGAAAATTTTTCTCATCGCCAGAACTGCTGAACCGATAATTCCACTCTATCCCGGAGGTCAGAGCGCTCCTTGATATGTTGGATGAGCCTATGTAGATCTCCCCTTCCTTTCCCCAGCGGAATATATAAGATTTGGGATGAAACGAGCGGCCTTTGTCCGCATAGAATCTCAGATCCGCCCGGTTTCCCAGCTCCTTTTTTATCAGGCACAATGCGGACGGCTGGGTGATTCCAAGATAATTTCCGGTAAGGATGCGTACCTCTGCGCCTCTGTCCAAAGCGCCTCTCAAATCTTTCAGAATCATTCTCACCCCGGACTCCATCAGAAACGAGACAATGATATCGATCTTATCCGCTCTCAGCATACTTGTTTTCAGCTGGTAATATAGGAAACGGTTCTTGTTCCTTCCCCCGGTCATTACATCTGTGGCTTCCATCTGCAGCGGCTCAATCTGCTGTGATTCCGCCAGTTGTGGTTCCGCCTGCAGTTGTGCGGCTCCTGCCTTTTCTATGAGGTCAAATTGCATCAATTGAACCATTTCCATCCACCTCTTTCATGTCCTTCATGGTATCGAACCACACCATTTTCTCCCACTTCTCCTGCGCTTTCTGTACTATCCCGATTAAGCCGACTCCATCCTTTCTCTTCGGTTTCCGCAGTATCTGATCAGGCTGATTCTGTCCTTTTTCTTCCGTTTACTCAATTTCCGATCAGCCGATTCCATCCTTTCTCTTCGGTTTCCACAGTATCTGATCGGGCCGATTCTATCCCTTCCTTTCCATTTTCCGCAGCATCGACTGGTTCCATCCTTTTTCTTCCGTTTTCCGCAGTATCAGATTAAGCCATTTTTCCTCGTTTCTTCCCGGCCTTACGTCCGGAGTCACCCATTGTTCCTCAATTTCCAGATTCTGTATCCCTTTCAAAAAATCTCCGAATGCATCCTCCGTCATATCCGTGAAATATCGCCCGTTTCTTTCCCCTGCAAAGGTTCCGTATTTGAAGGAAGTATAAATGATACCGTTCTTTTTCAATGCTGCCGCCATCTTTTTCATTACATCCGCCAGCTCACCAGCAGGTAAGTGCAGAATAGAGGAGCAGGCCCAGATTCCGTCATATTTGTCCACCTCTGCCAGCTCCTGAAAAAGCATATTTTTAACCATGATCCCTATATGCCGGCTGACCAGCCGGCACAGCTCGGCCGAGCCGTCTACAGCATCCACAGCGTATCCCTGCTCAAGAAAATACTTCGCGTCCCGCCCGGAGCCGCAGCCGAAATCCAGCACATAGGCACCCTTGTCCAGCTTGTCCAGAAACCGATTCTGCACTGCGCCAAATTCCACGTTCACTGTGCTTTCATAAAATTCTACCGCATTGCGATCATAGTATTCAAGTGTCAAATTCTGCTGCATGCTGCCACTGCTGCCTCCTGCCATCTTTATTTGCCGCCTCATTATGCAAAAAACTTCCCCTCAACGCACAAAAAATAAAAACACGTTATGTTTATCTTAGCATGATATTGCCAAAAAAACAACGTGTTTTTATCACATTCATTTCATCTATATTCCATTGCTATTCGATTACTGTTCCCTTCTGCTCCTCCTCACAGCTCCAAATTGTCCCCCCGGCAGAAAACCATGCCGCCTCTTTATCCCACAACGTATCGCACCTCCTCCGCCTCCCAGGGCGCAGGGATCTCCAGCTTCCGAATCATCTCCTCCAGAACATTTTCGGGAATGTGCCGCTGCCTTGTGCGGTTCCGTTCCAGAAGCTCCCGGTAAGGCGCCTCCAGATAGAGGATGTGCACCCTTGCCCCGTATCCTGCACAGAGCGCCGTCAGCTTTCTGCGGGTCTCCCGGACAATGTTGGTGGCATTCCAGATAAAGGGCTGCTTCTTGCGCAGAAAGCCCTTCGCCTGCTCCAGCGCCGCAAGGGCCACTCTCCCGGAGCCTCTGGCCGGGGAGATACCCATCTCCTCCCTGATCTGGTCCAGAGAGACCACCGGCAGGCCGCCGCCGTTTTCTGCTATCCAGCTGTCTTTCCCCGACAAAGGCAGCCCTGACATCAGGATCACGTCAAATGTCCTATCGTCATAAAGCTGGGCGCCCTGCCAGAGACTTTCGCTGCTGAAAAACCTTTCCTTCGTATAAGGGCTGAAAAACGGATAGGGCTTCTCCCATGCCCCCAGCTCTCTGGCATATTCCCCGAACCACTCCACCCGATCCTCCAGCCCGTCCCGGTCAGAGGCAACCCTGCCCAGCACATCCGCCTTGGCCAGCAGATACAGCCAGGACAAGGGGATGCTTTCCGCCGCCTTCAGCAGCTCGGCCTCAGGCCTCTGCTTCTCCAGAAACCACACCGGCAGGCCATGATACCGAATAGCCTTGGCGATCCGCTCCCGCCCGGTGAAGGTAAGCCCGAACCGCCCGGCCTCCCTATATGCCAGCGTCCTAAATACCTTCTCTCCTGCCACGGCATGCTTGGGGGAGACAATCTTTCCCTCCTCCTGCTTCGTACAGCTCTTTTTTCCGATATCATGGTATGCGGCTGCCAGAAACAGAAGCCCCTTGTCTCTGCCGCTTAAGGCCCTCCACTCCGGAAACTCCTTCAGCGCCTCGCACACCAGATCCGTATGGCGGTATACATCTCCCTCTCCGTGATAAGCCTCATCCTGCGGCACTCCCCGCAGCAGCGCCAGCTCCGGACACTGCTGCGCCAGAGCCTCAAAAGAAAAACCCTTTTCCAGAAGGCGGCAGTCTCCCGCTGCCGAAAACCCGCCGTCAGCCAGAACGGCTTCCCCGGGCTGTTCCGAAGCCTTATCACCCATCCCCGGCACCTCCCTCCTCAGGGGCAAAGATATCCACGCCCTCCGTCAGGCAGTTTGCCACGATAGGCCGCTGCATCCAGTGACTTTCCGAATCCAGTATCGTATTGAGGAAAGAACCCCTTACGTATTTCAGGCGATCCGTCACATAGTCCCCCTCTTCCACCTTGATATAAATGCCTTCCATGATCCCGCTCAGATCCGTCTGCCGTCTGGCATCCTCCATCCGCACTCCTGCCCTGCCGCACTGGGTATCGAACGCCCGTTCCTTTTTGTCCGATATAAAGGCGCTGGGGCCAATGTACCCCGCTATTTCCCCCACACTGCCAAAACACCCCTCCGCCAGCACCCGCACAGAGCGGATAAAGGGTGCCCCCGCCAGAAACTCCCTGCGCTTCCTCGTGGAGAAAAAACGCCCCTCCTCCCTGTCAAAAACATCAAACTCCATGAAATAATGCGGCAGCCTGTCATAGAACACGGTGTGCTTGGCATACAGCCATTCTCCATACAATATGTATCTGTCTTCAAGAAGGCGGCACAGCTTATCCTCAAAGCAGCCCGCCCATGTCTTGAACAGATCGAACTGCCGCTCCCCGTATCCGCCGTTCAGATAGTGCCCTCTGCTCTGGAGCAGCATCCTCCCGGTTCCGTCAAAGCTGATCCCACAGTTCGCCCCGTCCACCTTCTCCTCCAGAACCAGATATTTTCCCTTGATTTCCCCGAATCCCACGCATTTGAGATCCTCGTCCCCGGCCTGCTCCTTGGAGCCCTCCAGATGACGGGTTCTGGGATATTTCAGAATCTGATTCATCATGATTTCCATCTCCTTCCGGGAATCAAATTTTCAGTAATTAAGCATCGCTGATTCCATACAGCACAAAAGGCGCTCCGATCAGAGCGCTTTATCTGTTCTGTCCGTTCCCCTTATATCCCTTCCTCCTTAAGGCCAGCCGTCACGCCCATTGACAGCGCATAGACGTAATTCCATACATGCCGACATGCTCCCTCACAGCTTCCCGCCTCCTGCCTGCCTGTTCACACCCCCAGGCGTAGAAAGCGCCGTCCGCAAGCCACAGACAGCTGCTGCTCTTCAATATGGCAGGCTCAGAAGCCGGGGCGCACACATGCCAGAACAAAACGCAGCGCCCCCGCTTTCTCGGTTAGGCTGTCCCAAAATATTCCAGTCAGCCAAAGCGCTGTTTCCTGCAAGCACGATACTCCCGCCGTCGTCGAATTAGCCCTTTTTCTCGCCCTCTGCCCTTGCTGCTCTTATGGCCATCGCCCTCTTTCTCCTACGCTCCGCAAACGCTTTTGCAGAGGCGGAAATCTTTTCTCTGTCAGGCAATAATTGGGGAGCTTCCTTTTTATTCTTATTCGGTTTCAGATCCCCTTGAGACATTTTCATGAAAATAGCATAAATACTGACCCCGACAGCTGCACCTCCCATTAACGTCAACAAAATCTGGCTTTTTTTCTTCATACTATGATCCTTTCTGCGCAAACGCATTGCTTTGATGTATGCTCCTCTTCACATTGTTTTGACTTACGTCCTTCTCCACATTGTCTCCGTGTACGCCCCTCCCCCGTTGTCCCGGCTTACGCTCTTCCCCACATTGTCCCAGTGTACGCCCCTCTCCCCGTTGTCCCGGCTTACGCGCTTCTTCGCATCTTCTTTTCCGAGTTTTGCTACTGCTGCCCTCAGTGAAATACTGTCTTGTCACCAATCATTTTTTCAACAATTTGGCATTACGGATTCCATACAGCATAAACGAGGCTCCAATCAGAACCGTACAGGCAATAATAGACACCGCAGAAACTGCTGGCGTAATTTCATGCCAGAACACATGCAGAATCATCATTGCATACAAGAAACAAGTCGCTGCCTTGCCATGCCAGTCCGCACCGCTCACATTCCCCGTCCTTCGGATAAGCAGAATGCCGCTTATACCCATGTATATTTCTTTTGCTATCATCAGGACGAAGGGCACTGCCATCAGAGGAAATCGAAACACCAGACACAGCAGCATGACTCCCTGTGTCAGCTTGTCCGCAATAGGGTCAAGCATTTTTCCAAGATCGCTGACCATATGAAAATGTCTGGCTATATAACCGTCTGCCATATCCGTTACGCCGGACAGAAGCAAGATATATCCTGCCCACATATAATTTTGTTTCACACAATATAGCCATACAATCACCGGAATCAGGCATATCCGAAAAAAGGAAAGAATATTCGGAATGGTAATTACTTTCTTTTCGTATTTAGAAGGTCTGTCTGTTTTCTGTTCCATAAATCTCTTCCTTTAAAATATTGACGTATCTCGCAAATGCTGCGGTGCAAGCCATCCGGTCCGATTCAGGAAGCCTCTCAAACGCCCTGCTCTCCGCTTCCGAAACGGGCCTTACGATGTTTTCACCATATTTTCTCCCCGCTTCCGTCAGATGGATAATTTTACGATTGCGGGTACCCGGCACTACCTCCAATGCTGCCAGTCCTTTTTTTACCATGTTCGCGACAATGGTGTTCACCGTCTGCTTTGACAGCGACCAGCTGCTGCAGATATCCTGCTGTGCATATTCTCCTTCCAGAATAATCAATGTATACCAGATCCAGAATTCATTTTCGGAAATGCCGGAACGGCTGACAACGCTTCGATATACTCCTGCGATTTCTTTAATCTGCTGGTTGATCAGTTTGAGATAATCTTTTGCCGTATGATCCACATCCCACCCCCAGTAAAGCCGATTTTTTATTCATCCCTCTTTTGGATTAAACGCACTTATGGACTCCTCTATAGGCAACAAGTATCCCATTTAGGACTCTTGATAAAATTATACTCCTTTCCAGCGAGGTTTGTCAAGGGCATATTCCTTTGTGGCTTTTTTATAGATATAGTATATCTCAGCCAGCTCATTGGCGGCACAGTCTTGAATGGCCATGCGGACAGTATCCCTCTTGCCTATATGATAAGCTTGTGACTTGAAAAAAACAGCAAAAGCATAATTGAAGCAACACTTTTACCCGCAAAAGAAATTTAGACGCTGCGGAGAACTTTTGATTAGCAGCATGAATGATAACAGATATTCAAAAATCCGAGTCCTCTGATTTTAAGTTTC
>CANOFQ010000156.1 GCA_947565325.1 uncultured bacterium | reverse complement strand
GGCATGGAACAGCGCATGGACGGCATGGAGCAGCGCATGGACGGCATGGAGCAGCGCATGGACGGCATGGAGCAGCGCATGGACAAGGTTGAGCAAAAAGTAGGGCATATGGAGATCGTGCTCGAAAATGAAACGAATCGGAATATTAAGATCATTGCGGAAGGTCATAGGGATCTTAATCGGAGACTGAGCGAGGCTCTGAAGGTGGAAGATGAAAAAGAGACGCTGCTGGTTCGGGTCAATCTTCTTGAGAGGGACGTACGGATCCTGAAAGAAAAAGTTGTGTAGACAGCGATGAGAGCCGCAGAATGCGGCAGGATCGAGAATGTGAATATCAATGAAAGGCGGGCGGTTTATGAGCAGCATGAGAGGAATCGACACACCGGTGAGGCAGCGCAGAAGGCGGGTTTTCAAGGAGGTTGCAAATCTGGCTTACAATTCCACCAATCTGAAGGATGATATGGAGGCGCTTCCCTATCAGATCGTAGATTACGAGGAGCCTCTGTACTGGGAGAGCGTCTATAGGGACAGGGCCATTATCCGGGAGCGTATCAGGCTTGCTATGGGCATGAGCCTCCGCCCGGAGAACAGGGAGCACCCGGGTCATCTGACACAGGGGCTGGAGGAGAGCAACATCGATGAGAAATATTATGAGCCGCCCCTGATGCAGGTGATTCCCTCTGCCTGCAATGCGTGCCCGGAGAACAAGTATGAGGTTACCAGCTCCTGCATGGGCTGTGTGGCTCATCCCTGCCACAGTGTCTGTCCCAGAGGCGCCATTTCCATGGTGGATGGGAAATCTGTCATCGATCAGGAAAAATGCATTAAATGCGGTAAGTGCAAGGAGGTATGCCCCTACGACGCCATCTGTCACAAGGAGCGCCCCTGCAAGGCAGCCTGCGGCGTCAATGCCATCAAATCAGACAAATTCGGGCGGGCTTATATAGACAATGACATCTGTGTGTCCTGCGGCATGTGCATGGTGAGCTGTCCCTTCGGGGCAATAGCGGACAAATCCCAGATTTTCCAGCTGATCCGGGCCATGCAGTCGGGGAAGGAGGTCATCGCTCAGGTAGCTCCCGCTTTTGTGGGACAGTTCGGCCCCAAGGTGACATCGGACATGTTCAAGACGGCCCTGAAGGAGCTGGGCTTTGCGGAAGTGTACGAGACTGCACTGGGGGCAGATCTGGGGTGCATGGCCGAGGCAGAGCATTATGTGAAGGAAGTGGCGACAGGAAACCAATCATTTGCGCTGACCTCCTGCTGCCCCTCATGGTCCGTGATGGCCAAGCATCTGTTTCCGGAGACCATTGACAAGATCAGCAATGAGCTGACCCCTATGGTGGCTACTGCAAGAATCATCAAGGAGGAGCATCCCGAGGCGCTGGTGGTGTTCATCGGCCCTTGCGCCTCCAAGAAGCTGGAGGCCAGCCGCAGGACCATCCGGTCTGATGTGGATTTCGTCATTACCTTCGAGGAGCTGACGGGCATGTTCGAGGCAAGAGGGATCCTGCTGGAGGAGATCAGGGCCATGGACGAGCTGCAGGATGCCACGGGAGCCGGGCGGGGCTACGGTGTGGCGGGCGGCGTGGCCAGTGCCATAGCGGAATGTATCAAAACCTATTATCCCGGCACAGAGGTAAAGATAGAGCATGCAGAAGGGCTTACGGAATGTAAAAAGATGCTCTTGCTGGCCAAGGCAGGCAAGAAGGAGGGCTGCCTGATAGAAGGGATGGCCTGTCCCGGGGGCTGCGTGGCCGGCGCAGGGACAAATATCGCCATAGCGCAGGCTGCCAGAGAGGTGGCCAAGTTCAAGGCGCAGGCGAAGGAGGCCGTACCCAGAGAGGACACGCCAAAAGGGGCCGTGCCGGAACAGCAGGGCTGACGGATCAGAAAGTCATACTTGAAGGACTGGACAGAATGAGGGCCGGATCGCCTGAAAAGGGGGATCCGGCCTCTTTTTGTGCGTTCGGCAGGCACATGCTCCGGCAGGTGAAGGTCTTCAAGCTGCTCGGCAGCGAAAGGGCGTTTCCCTGCTCAATTCAGGACTGCAGGGAAACGATGATGTTGTCTGCCATGGTGAATATGCCCGTGGAGCCTCTGTAGCAGCACCACTGGGGCATTTTGGCATATCTGTGAGCGACCAGCCGGAAGGCGCCGATGGTTTTCTGAACCGGCAGGGAGAAGTCCTGCATATGGATCTCTCTTGGGCAGGGGCCGCAGGGCAGTGTCAGCTCTCCGGTCAGGCTCAGGTTCTCCCTGTCTGGTCCGGTATAGAGCCGGAGGGATTCGGGGAAGATAATGCCGGATCGGTGGTGGGAGAGGAAGCCTATGGTGATTTCCTTCACTGGGGCGGGGGCGGGCAGCTGTCCGCAAACCTCCAGATCCTGAAGGGTCCCTCTCCAGCGGCCGTCCAGATAATCCAGCGAGCCTCTTTTCGGCGCCAGAAGATCTGCGATGCCGTTTCCCCGGAAAACGGGGCGGGGATCGAAAACCGTGCCGCTGGTCAGATGGATTCCCTGCAGTCCGAAGCGGTAGTTCCATCTGACAGTCTCGCTGCAGCGTCCGTCGGGAAGGAAAAGCCTTGCGGCGAGGGAGGAATCCTCCCGAACCGTCAGAGGCCCGCCGTAAAGCGGGGAAGATTCGCTTGGCTCCGTTCCGTCAAAGGTGTAGCGTATTTCACCGGCTTCCTGGGAGGACAGTGCGATCCGACCAAGGGCTCCTGCCGGGAAAATGCAGGAGACAGGATCCGCCTCCGGCGCCATAGGGGGAACGATGAAGGCCTTTCCGGCGGCATTCTGCCGGAGCGCATCGGCTCGGGACGTGCCGTCGGCCTCCGCTATGGCGGCACTGGCCGAGGCTTCCCCGCAAGACTGGCTTTTGGGTGCAGCGCCGGCCGGTTTGCCGGAGATCTGCCTGCAGAAAGGCCGATTGGATTCGGAATTCAGATGCTCCGGCATGGCAAAGACATCACTGACATCAATGGGCATTCCCATTTTCAGGCAGATCCGTCCCTTCTCCGGATTTATGATAAGACGATACCCTTCCGGGTGAATCTGCGGGAGGGCCTCTTTCCCTTCAGCCGATGCCGGATGGGAAAAACCGGGGCGGTTCTCCTTCCGGCACAATGCCTCCAGCAGCAGTTCGCCCTCCGTCACCTCAAATCCGTAGGAAAATCCCTCGTGCTCAAGCAGAACCTGCCGGTCGGTGCAGGACTTCAGGCTTGGCAGATAGTCGAAGCAGAGGCTGTAGGAACTTTCCAGCAGAACGTGATCCGGATGCAGGGTAAAGGTGGCCAGAGAGCGCTCCGTGCCCTGCTCCAGCAGCTGCGCCTGCCCGGTGAGTGCGTCCAGGGCCTTGTAGCGGATTACTCCATGGGGTTCTGCGCCGGTCTCGTCCAACAGGCGCAGGAAGGGGCGCTGACCCAGAGCCTCCGTCCAGCGCTGGGGGAAGAGCAGGGGCAGTGCGTCAAAAAGGCTTTTCGTCCCCTTCATGGGGCCGTTTAGGTATCTGGATGGATAGTCGTGGCGGTAGAGGAAGCAGTCCCGGATGCGAAGACGGCCTTCCTCGCCAAGAAAGCCCAGCCGGTAGTTGCTGCTGGCATACCATTGTGCAGACAGATTTCTGTTCTTGTCCCAGTCCCTTGAGGCCTGAAAGGACATGGGGGGCGTGAGGCGGTACGTGTTTTTGAACCAGGCCGCAGAATCAGCCATAGTCTCTATGCGAAGGGAACCCTCTGCCGAAAGCCGCCGCAGCTCCTTCAGCTGGGGCTCCATGCCGGGCCTGATATTTTCCCAGAGAAAATTATTTTCCTGCCCCACATGGGCATATCCGACCCCGAGGGAATCCTCTTCTATGAGGGAGCGGAAGAACCATGAAATCCACTCCGGATTCCGCCCGATCAGCCATGACGGCTCCAGTGTGTAGACGCCCTGCAGACCTGGCCGTACATCCTGCTCGAAATTGTAGATGGGATCGGGGCCCAGCAGCCGGAACATGGGAACGTCCAGCTGGTGTTCACTGCAGTCTGCAGGAATGTTTTCATTGTTCCTGCTGGGGTAATAGATGCCGTTGGGAAAGCCTCCCCAGAGGGTGAAGCCGTCCGTGCCCATCTGGTCCCTGCAGATGGCCGTTCCGAGGATGCCGTACTTTTCGGCGGCATAGGAGATGGTGACCGTGTCCAGAACCCAAGAGCCGATGGTTTTTGGATAAAAGCCAAAGACCCGGTGGAAATCACCCATATAGGCATCCACCAGTCTGCGGCGCTCCTCCGGCCCATAGCCGATGGAGTATGCACTGTCGACACGGTCGTCATATTCTTCTGCCCAGGCGCCCCGGAAGGAGACTCCGGCCTTTTCGCACAGCACTCCGGTGATCTCCCACCATGCGGATATCTCGTCCTGCTCCCCGGCACAGGATTTCAGAAGCTCCTGATAACGGGGATCCATCAATGCGTCATATTTTAAGGCATAGGTGGCGGGGAAGCCGTACTGGCGAATCAGCGTCATCTGATTTTTTACGGTTTCGAAGTCGTCAGGAATGAAAACGCTGGGCTCCACATGGGACATACGGATAAAATTATAGATATTCACGATGGTTGATTTTGCGGTTTTCATGCACATGCCTTTCTGCCTGCTCCGGCGGGGTGGTCTTGATTGTATCTATCATATCATATAGGAAAGAAACGTCAAGGACGAGGCCAGATAAAAGTATAAAATTGACAATATATTCGTTAAAAACAGATATTGCCTCCGGTCTATAAATGTTTTATGCTGGTCATACTTTAAGGAAAAATACAGTGAGTCTGTTTAAGACAGAGACGAGGAGGTACGGTGATGTCGGCGGAAAGTATCATGCTGGAGAAGGTGAAGGAATATCAGGGGATGACTCCCAGACCGGAGGATTTCGATTTTTTCTGGGACGAGGGGATTTCCCGGGTGAGGCAGGGGTGCCCGGAGGCCGAGCTGGTCAGGGCGGAGCTTCAGGTGCCAGGAGCGGAATGCTTCGATCTATATTTTAAGGGCATTGACGGAGCGAGGATACATGCGAAATATCTCCGCCCCGCCCGGAAGAAGGAGAAGGTGCCGGTGGTTTTTCTTTTTCATGGCTATACCGGAAATGCGGGGGACTGGTTCGACAAGCTCTCCTGGGTTCAGCTGGGGTTCGCAGTGGCGGCCATGGACTGCAGGGGACAAGGGGGCTCCTCCGATGACCTAGGGGGCGTGAGAGGGACAACACATCATGGGCATATAGTCAGGGGGCTGCTGGAAGAGCCGGACAAGCTTCTGTTCCGTCAGATTTTCTTGGATACTGCGGTTCTGGTGAAGGTGGTGCGGGGCTTTGCGGAAGTTGACGATACCAAGATGGCGACATACGGCGGTTCACAGGGAGGCGCTCTGGCGCTGGTGTGTGCGGCTCTGGTGCCGGAGATCAAAAAGACGGCGGTGTGCTATCCTTTCCTGTGCGATTATGAGCGATCATGGAGAATCGAGCATATCGGAAGCGCCTATGACGAACTGATGGCTTTTTTCAGGGTGCACGATCCTCTGCACGTAAGAGAGGAGGAATTCTTCCGCAAGACAGGCTATATCGATGTCCAGCATTTCATGCCAAGAGTGAGGGCCGACGTGCTGTGGGCCGTGGCCCTGCGGGACCAGTCCTGTCCGCCGCCCACCCAATATGCGGCTTACAACAGGCTGGAAACAAACAAGAGAATGATGTTCTATCCGGATTATCTGCATGAGGCTCTGCCGGGCTTTCAGGATGAATGCATAGGGTTCATGCAGTTTTAGGAAAAGGAAGGAGAGCATGCCGGGTTCCTTTGGCCCGGCATGCTCTCCTTGCGTCAAGAGACACGTTTGCTTGATCCAATATATGGAAAATAGACAAAACAGACCATTGTATTAAAGAAAAAATATACAAATACACATATGATTTCGAGAAAAATAAAAGATAATTGGTACAAAAATGACAATTCAGGGGTTAAAAAAGGATATTGTTTTGTGAGTATAAAAGCCTTATGATGAATGTATCATATAACTGTTCGATCTGCAGACGGATTCCCCGAGCATGCTAAAGGGACGCTTCGTCGCCCAGATTTCGGTAATGTCTGCCCAGAGCCTCTTGCGGAGACAATGGGCATGCCGCAGTATGAGGGCAGGTCGATATTTGACATTAGATAAGGAGAAAAGTGTATGAAGAAGTTGATCGCAATGCTTTTGACACTGACAATGGTGCTGTCCGTGCTGGCCGGCTGCGGCGACAAGGATAACAAAGACAGCAATGGCAGTAATGTAGGTGACAGCGCTCGTGGCAGCTCCGCCACAGATGCTGACGGGGAGGAGACAGACGGCGCCGACGCATCCGGCCAGAAGGGCGGAAAGACGCTGGAGGACTATGAGAGAGTGGATGGATTCACGGTATATTGTGCAGGCGGGGGCATAGACAACGAAGCCTTCAACAATCAGCCGCTGGCGAAGAGAATAGAGGAGATCACGGGATATGACGTGAATTATATCCAGCTTTCCACCGGCATCGATACGGATGTCACGATCAACAATATTTTCAGCGTAAAGGAGGACGTACAAGGAGTTTTTGTCAGCAAGGCCCAGTTCAACGATTTGGTGGCCAGCGGTGCCCTTGCGCCCCTTACGGAGTATGTGGAGGCTTCCGTGAACCTGAGGGATGCGATTTCGGAGATCGGATGGGGCTCGGCCACTGGGGAGGACGGGGAGATCTATGCCATACCCAACAGTGATCCCAGAGAATGCACATCCTATGGCTTCTATTATCGCCTTGACTGGCTGAACGAATACAATACGGCCAACCCTGACGCACAGATTCCCATTCCTGCTCAGGAGAACGGATATTCCATGACACTGTCCAATTTCAGAAAGATGGTGGAGTATTTCGACGGTAAGGTCACGGGAGGAAATGCCTTCGTGATCGACACGGATCCTCATTCATCCAATTATGAGGAGAACAAGCCAGTATACCTGCAGACCATTCTTCCTGCGTTCGGAATCTACAGTGAGTGGGCGGACGTGGACGGCACACTGACCTATATTGTGGATCAGGAAGGCTTCAGGGAATGCATGGAATATATGGAAAGCATGTTTGATGACGGACTTATCACATATCAGGCCACCCAGAACGATACCAATGCGGTGAATTCCCTGATGAACGACATGGCGGGCGTTGCGCTGGTGAGCCACGGCAATCCGTATTCTCTGGAGACCAGCAGATACCCGGAGCTGAGCGAGGAGGAGAAGCAGAGCTTCGTGGATACCACCTACGCAGGCTATATAGCGGCTCTGGTTCCCGACGACCGGGACGGAGATGCGGACGCAGTGAGGGTATGGTCCAGAAAGGCATACAGCTGGTACTTCGTCTGTCCGGCATGGAACACGGATGCCCAGACTGCGGCAGTGGTGGATTACTGCGACAAGAAGCTGGATAAGGATGCGTTCCTGAGCATCACCATCGGCGTGGAGGGGGAGAGCTTTGAAGTGAAGGACGGAGGGTATTATCCGATTCTGCCCGCATTCAACGATACCTACAATATTGCGAGCGCATTTCTGACCGGCACGAGAGAGGACGATTATGCCGAGTACTGGCTGGCCCGCACCAGAAAGACGGCGGCCCAGGGCAGGATGTTCGGCCTCATCAATTACAATATTGAGCATACGGGAATCAAGGATCCTCTGTGCATGCTTCCCTCCAACGACGTGGTGGACAGCAACTATGCCAATGCAAGGAACGCAGTGGTGGAAGAACTGATCAAGACGGTTTTCAATTCCGATGCCGATTTTGACTATGATGCCGTAAAAAGCATCTGGGAGTCGAAGAAGGGACGGGAGATCGAAAAGGCTGTCAACGACTGGTATGGGACATGGGAATATAAGGACACATTCAACAGCGTGAAGCCGAGGTAAGCATTGGTTCCGTGCAGAATCAACAAAGCAACGATTTCGGAAGGAGCTGCCGCAGGATGTAACTCTGCGGCAGCATGGAGGTTTTAGCTTGAAAAGGAAGAGTGAAGGCTTGAAGGCAGGCAGAAGAAGGAAGCTTCAAAGATATGCGCCGCTGTATTTATTCTTTATT
>CANOFQ010000155.1 GCA_947565325.1 uncultured bacterium | reverse complement strand
CGTTAGTGTAGGATGTGGCCGGACAGGAAGGCGGTCACGGCTACAAGAAAAGGCCTGAAAGCATGCTATAATGAAGGGAATCCAAAAAGTCAGAAAGCAAAAGTCAGAAAGGAATCCCTCATGTACGGTACATTAACGGGCAATCTCCTCTCCGCCGCATATTTTTTCTATTTCCAGTTCACGGGCCTTATGCTGATACGCCTCTTGTTCCGCAGGGAGTCGCTGCTGCCCAGACTGCTCATAGGAAGCGTCACGGGCTCCCTGCTCATGATCTGGCTGCCCATCCTGTTTTCCTTCTTCTTCGACTTTACATTGACTGCACATGTGCTGGGGCTGTCCGCCACTCTGCCCCTGCACGTCTTCTCTGCGGTCAGGCTTCGTCCCCGGAACAAGGAAACCGTTCCCGGCAGCTGCCCGCCGCATGCCTTCTCTGCGGTCAGGCTTCGCCCCCGGGACAAGGAAACCGTTCCCGGCGGCTGCCTCCCCTTTCTGACGCTGCTTTTCCTGACCATGGCATTCTGGACTTATCTTCTGTATACGCACACGCTCCTGCCCGAGGACTCGGGTGCGCTCCGGACCGGCCAGTGTACCTACGGAGACATGAACATGCATCTGGGCTTCATCACCAGCCTTGCGGAACAGCACAGCTTCCCTCCCGACTATTCCATACTGCCGGGGACAAGACTGTCCTACCCCTTTCTGTCGGACAGCATATCCTCCAGTCTCCTTCTTCTGGGAGCCTCCCTCCGGTTTGCGTACCTGTTCCCCATGCTCTTTGCCATGGCGCATATTTTTACCGCCGTCTATCTGTTCGCTTCCGCCCTATGCCCTTCCCGGAAGGGAAAAGGTTCTTCGGCCGTCCCCTTTCTCGCCCTGCTGTTCTTCTTCTGCAACGGAGGGCTGGGCTTCGCTTATTTCATGGACTGGTCCGCTGATGCCGCCTACAGCTTCTCCGATATTTTTACCGGCTTCTACACCACCCCTACTAATCTGGTGGGCCATAATATCCGCTGGGTCAATATCGTCGCAGACATGCTTCTGCCCCAGCGGGCCACACTGTTCGGGTACAGCATTCTCTTCCCGGGACTTTTTCTGCTGTATCAGGCCGCCTTTCGAGGCCGTCTGGAATATTTTCCTCCGGCCGGCCTCTTTCTGGCTGCCCTGCCCATGATCCACACCCATTCCTTTCTCGGCGCAGCCGTCATCTGTGCTGTCTGGCTGCTGATCTGGCTTTCGGAAAGAGTCCCCTCCTTCCGTCTTCCCCGCCGCCCAGGGAGTCGTGGTCTCGCTCTTTTCGGGGGCCTGCTGTGCCTGCTGCAGCTATGGAACAGCCGGATGCCCCTCTCCTCTCCGGCGCTTATGCTTCTGGGCTTAACCCCGTTTTTTGCGTCCCTTCTTCTGGGCTGCCGGCTTCTGGGCTCCTATGTCAGACAGCAGGGCTGGAAAACACTTCTGGGCTCATGGGGAGTCTGCCTCATGTGCATACTGGCTCTTGCGCTGCCCCAGCTGCTCTTCTGGACCTTCGGGCAGGTGGCTGAGGGAGGCTTCGTCCGGGGTCATTTCAACTGGGCCAATCAGGGGGATCTCTATCCATGGTTTTATCTGAAGAACATGGGCCTTCCCCTGCTCCTGATCCTGGGCGGTATCTGCGCCTGCCGCCGCCGGACGGCCCCTCTGTTCCTGCCTGCCCTGCTGCTGTGGTGGCTGAGCGAGTTCATCGTCTTTGCCCCCAACACCTACGACAACAACAAGCTTCTGTATGTGGCCTATTTCCTGCTCTGCATCGGCGCCGCCGATTACGCCCAAGCCCTTTACACCAGAATCAAATCCGTTCCCGGCTCCCGGCTCTTATCTACTGCCTTTCTTTTCATATCCGCACTGTCGGGCCTATTGACCTTGGGCAGGGAGGCCGTATCGGACTATCAGCTCTACAGCCCTGCTCAGGTGGCGCTTGCGGAATATGTGGAAGAAAACATCTCCCCCCATGGGGTGTTCCTCACCGACACAAGGCACAATAATGAAATTGCGTCCCTGACGGGGCGCAATATCGTGTGCGGCGCAGACACCTTTCTTTACTTCCACGGTCTGGACACCACGAAACAAAAAGCAGACCTGAAGCGTATGTATGAGGCTCCTCTGGAGCATTTAGAGCTGTTCAGGGAATATGGTGTAACCCATATAGTCGTTTCTTCTTTTGAACGCCAAAGCTATGCTGTTGATGAAGCCGCTTTTCAAGACAGCTTCATCAACGTTTTTTCATGGGGCGACACGGAGCTGTATGCGGTGCCGTAATGCTCTCAAAAGACCTCACCCTCTGGCACATTCCGAGCGTCGTCCTGCCAAGGAGCTGTTCCTAAAGGCGATTGTCTTTGCAAAGCTTTTTCTCAAGCTTCAAGCTATTTCTCCATCTTCCAGAAGTATGCACTGTAGGCAGGCAGTACGCTGCCCCCTCCGAAATCATGCTTCTCTCCGCTGATCAGATCCACTGCAGTGCCGCAGCCCGCATCGAAGTGTGCCACAAAATCCTTGTCATCGGCATTCACCGCCACCAGCACCCGCTCCTGGTCCGTCTTCCTCTCAAATATACACTGTCTATTGGTCAGCACAACGGAACGGAAGCTGCCGTAATTGAGGGCATGGGACTGTCTCTTGGCAGCGCTCAGCCTGCTGATCCAGTCCGTGAGCTCGTTCCACCGGGGCTCCTCAAAGCAGGGCCTCAGTGCAGGATCTCCCTGGGACTTCTCAGCCCTTGTCCCCCATTCGCTGCCATAGTAGACGCAGGGGATACCCGGCATGCCAAAGGCAATGGCGTAAATCAGAGGCAGATGCCTCTCGTTCGTCAGGATGCTGGCCACTCTGGTCACATCATGATTGTCCACAAAGGAGAGCAGGTGCTTCCCCTTGTAAAGCGTCCAGTTCTCCGGCCCGAACTGGCGCATCAGCGAATGGACGATCTCAAATAGGTTCATGCTGTTGAAGCTGCTGAAAAGCCCCTTGTAGCATTCGTAATTCGTAGCCGAATGCAGCATGCTGTCATTCATCAGTCGGTTATAGTCCCCGTGCAGCATCTCTCCTACCAAGAAGAAGTCGGCCTTAAGGCTATCTGTATAACTGCGCAGCCTGCGCAGGAACCCCTCGTCCAGACTATATGCCACGTCCAGCCGCAGCCCGTCAATGTCAAATTCCTCCACCCAGCCCTTCACGCTTTCAAGAAGGTAGCTGACTACCTCCTCGTTGTGGAGGTTCAGCTTCACCAGATCATAATTCCCTTCCCAGCCCTCATACCACAGTCCGTCATTATAGTTTGAATTTCCGTTGAAGGCAATCCGGTGGAACCAGTTCACATATCTGGAATTCTCCCGATTACGGAGCACGTCCTGAAAAGGCCCGAATCCTCTGCCCACATGATTGAATACGCCGTCCAGTACCACACGTATTCCTTTCTCGTGCAGCGCCCGGCACACCTGCCCGAAATCCTCATTGGTTCCAAGCCGCACATCTACCTTACGGTAGTCTCTGGTGTTGTAGCCATGGGTGTCCGACTCAAACAGCGGTGAAAAATACACTGCGTCCACTCCCAGCTCCTTCATATGCGGTATCCAGTCCATCACCTTTAAAATGCGGTGCTCCTGCACCCCGTCGTTTTCAAAGGGGGCTCCGCAGAATCCCAAAGGATAGATCTGATAAAACACACTTTCAAATGCCCACATAAAATGTTCCTCCTAATTATTTTTGGTCTGTACGCTCTGCCTATTGACTGACTCAGTACTGTTTCGAACCGGATCCATTATGTACTTGTGGATAACTTGATCTTGCTGTCATATCCTGTGGCGTTTTCGGCAGAAAAATCCACCAAATCCACAAAGTTATCCACATATACACAACTGTCATTTTAACATATTATAGCTGTCATTTCCATACTTTTCCCGAATTATCTTTTTTTGAAGGTTATAAACCGTCTTTTCTGATCCTATGCCGGTGCCCCGTCCCTGCCAAAAATCCCCGGAACGTTACGCTGCAGGCAGCGAACCGCAGGTTTCTGTTTCGAAGCACAGCGAGCCGCAGGGGAGCCGGAACGCTTGCAGGTCTCTGGTTTCTGCTCCGGCGCACAGCAGGCTGCGGCGGAGCCGGAAAGCTTGCAGGTCACTGGTTTCTGCTCCGGCGCACAGCAGGCCGCGGCGGAGCCGGAAAGCTTGCAGGTCTCTGTTTCTGCTCCGGCGCACAGCAGGCCGCGGCAGAGCCGGAAAGCTTTATTCCACGATCCTCTCCCAGAACCGCATCACGCTGCCGGCCACCGTATCCGCCGTGACCTCCTCATAGCCCTGCCATTCTCTCGGAAAAAGCCGGCGGTAGGCATGCTGCAGGAAGCGCTCATCCAAAAGCGCTATGACCCCTGCGTCCTCCACCGTGCGGATGACCCGCCCCGCCGCCTGAAGAACCTTGTTCATGCCCGGATAACGGTATGCATAATCAAAACCGTCCTCCCCTTTCGCCCCGAAATATTCCTTCAGTATCTCCCTCTCTCCTCCCACCTGCGGCAGTCCGGTCCCCACCACGATGGCCCCGATCAGGCTGTCCTTCTTCAGATCGATGCCCTCGCCAAAGATTCCTCCCAAAACGCAGAAGCCCACCAAAGTGGGGCGGGACAGGTTCTCCCCCGAAGCTCCTCCCTGAAATCTGGCCAGAAACGCCTCTCTCTCGGCCTCGCTCATGGTGTCCCCCTGCAGCACGCATTCCCGCCCTTCTCCCCCATAGCCCTGCACATATGCGTCATAAACCGCACCCAGGAACGCATAGGAAGGACAGAAGACCATATAGTTTCCCTGACGGCACTTGACGATCTCCTCAATATAGCGGGCAATATTGCTGTACTCTCCCCGGGAACGCCTTGTATATTTGCTGGTCACATCTCTGGCAATGAACAGCGCCCGTCTGGCCGGGTCGAATACAGACTGCGCATAGACCTCGTAGTCATCCTTCTCTCCTCCCAGCAGCCCCTTATAATACTGTATGGGCAGCAGCGTGGCCGAAAAAAGAATGCTGCTGCGTCCCCTGCCCATGCACTTTTTCAGGTTTGCTCCCGGATTCACACAGAAAAGCTTCACCATGCAGTCCCCCTCCTCATTGGTGAGGGAATAGGCCACATAATTTTCATCCCACAAGTCATAGATCAGAAGAAAATGTCCCACTGCAAAATAGGCATCCAGAATCGGATCCCTGACGGCGACGGCTTCCCCCTCCTGCTCGGACAGATAATCGTCCATGGTAGCCTGAAGCCGCAGCAGACTCTGCACAAGCGTCTCCACGCTCTCCACGAAGCAATAGCGCCCGCATTCGTCTCCCATGGCCAGCAGCTCCTGACGGCATTTTCCCAGCTGGCCGATCAGCTTCTGCCCGTACCCCTGCCGCACCAGCACGCTCCTGCCTTTCCCGATGCCCCTCTGGTTAACGGTGCCTTCTCCTTCCCCTCCTCTGCCGTTTTCCGGCACTGGTGTCACAAAATGTGTCGTTTCTATTGTCATTTGCCCGGAAATCCCTTCTTTTTTTCTGCTTTCCCGGGTTTCTGACATTACTGTCTCTTCTATTTCACGGCCCAGCTCCTGAAATGCCTCCCCATACAGCATGGCGCTGTACATCTCCCTTCCCCGCTCCAGCAGGTTGTGGGCCTCATCAATAAGGAAAATGTATTTGCCCTCCGAGCTGTCACCAAAGAATCGTTTCAAATATATATGCGGGTCAAAAAGATAATTGTAGTCACAGATAACGGCATCGGCAAACAAACTCATATCCAGACACATCTCGAAGGGACATACATTATGCTTGCGGGCATACTGTTCGATTTTTTCCCTGCTGAAGCACTCCTCTGATGTCAGCATCTCAAACACCGCATCATTGATCCTGTCATAATGTCCTCTTGCGTAAGGACAGTATTCCGGATTGCACTCCGTCTCCTCCATAAAACATATCTTTTCCTTGGCTGTCAGGATGACGCTCTTGAACCGCAGGCCCTTCTTCCGCAGCAGCTCCAGCGCATCCTCCGCCACGGTTCGGGTGATGGTCTTGGCTGTCAGATAGAACAGTTTCTCCGCCATATTCTTGCCCATGGCCTGCACCGCAGGATAGATCGCCGAGATCGTCTTTCCCACTCCTGTAGGCGCTTCTATGAACAGCTTTTTCTGATGATAGATCGTCTTGTATACATTCGCCACCAGTTCCCTTTGCCCACTGCGGTAGGGAAACGGAAATGGCAGCCCCTCTATGGAGGCCTGCCTGATACCGCGCCACTTCCACGCATAGTCGGACCATTTTCTGTATTCAGCCGTCAGCATGCCGAACCATTCCTCCAGCTCCCCGAAGGTGTATTCCTCATAAAAATAACGCAGCTCCTCCGTAGTCAGACTGCAGTAGGTCATGCGCACCTTTATCCTTTCCAGCCCTTCCTGCGAGGCATAAATGTATGCATAGCATTTTGCCTGCGCCAGATGCAGAAGCCGGGGCTCCCGCATCCTCTCAAGCTCCCGGTAAGTTCCCTTTATCTCGTCTATGGTGACCTGCCCGTCCTTATGTATGATGCCGTCGGCCCTTCCCTCTATCACCAGCCTATATCCGTCCGCATCTACAGCATATTTAAGGGAAACCTCCGCCTGGTACTCCGCTCCCATCCGCTTCTGTATTTTACGGTGGATTCTGCCCCCTTCCTGCATGGCATCCTCAGGCGATGCCTGATGCCGGTTGTCGAGATCCCCGTGGCGCAGGACAAATTCCACCAGCCCTCTTACCGAGATCCGAACCACTGCTTCAGCCTGCTCCGATTTCTTCTCCGGTGCAGGCTGTCTCTCAGAACCCTCCGGCATGTTCTCGGCTTCCTGCGTCTTCCTCCCCGATGCCTCAGGGTCTCCCGATGCTTCCGGCATGCTCTCCGCTGTCTCCGGCCTATTTTTCTCCTCCTGTCCCATTTCCGTCTTCGTTATCTCCATCCTCTCCTTCCTGCTTCTCTCCTGAAAACACAGACTCCCCATGCAGACATTACCCTGCACGGGGAGTCAGACTCTCAGCGAACAGACACAACCTTCCGTAACCGCATGGCTGATTCGCCTTTCGAACAAGCGACTGTACCATCCTGCTCCGCATAGCCGCCCGGACGGTTACTATGATTCCGGTTGATGAATCAGACTATTGTTTCTCAACATGCAACTGCCATCTTCTGCAGCATTTCCTCCAGCTCAGCATTATATCCGTCATAAGAGACTTTCAACGGCCTATGAAAATCCAGTCCGTAAACTCCCAGAAATGATTTGGCATCGACAATATATCTGTTATAGGAAATGTCAATGTCAAAATCACATTTGGAAGTCACATGGACAAAGTGCTGAACTTCGTCAGGGGTCATATGAATTGTCTTAACCATTTCCATCCGTCCTTTCAAATAATGAAATTCTTGTATGTGATCTATCCTCACCACTCCATATTATATCCAAAAAGCTCCAAAAGTAAAGCCCTTTATTTTCTGCCACTGCCGGCACAAGAAGCGATTCACGCCGCCCGCAGCAAAAAGCTCTTGTTTTTCTGCCGGAATTCAGCAATATGCGCTATTGACAAGGCCTATGGCGGCCCATATAATGATAGAGATGCTACAATCATTCACCATTTGAACAGATTCTTTTTAGCAAAGAACAAGCTTGCCGCAAGGAAGACGCAGAGGCACAGCCTCGAAAGTCTCCGATGACTGAAGCAGCCTCTGATCTCTGCCGTCATATTATCAGAAAGAATCTGGTAGGGGTCATCGGTGCCGCAGGACAGATATGCTCTGTTTTTAGGGTGGACAAGCGTGACGGAGGTTTCATGGGCAAGGGCAACGCTCTCCTCCGCAAAAAAGCTGCAGGGATTGAATTCTTTCCTGATCACTCCCCCGCTGCTGACCGTAATGCTCTTGACACAGATCACCTGCTCTAAAAGGTTCGGCCAGTCCAGCCTGAGCGCCGTGAGCTTCCCCTCCGTGGAACCGTCAAGCCTATATTCCACCATTTTCCGATCATAGTCAATATCGCAGGATATATATTCCCTCTCAGAAAAGCCCCTGCCCAGATCCGTGGAATAATATAGGCCGCAGACCTCCCCTTGAATATCGTCAAAATAAATGCGTATGATAAGATCGGATGCCGGAAAAGGCATAAGGACAAAAGCAATCGCCGCCAGTAGGACGACT
>CANOFQ010000154.1 GCA_947565325.1 uncultured bacterium | reverse complement strand
GGAACTTTTCAGATAAATCAAACGCATTTTTATAGATTTCTTTCCGCAATTGTCTTCTTGTCTTCTTGTCTTTTTGTCTTCTTGTCGTTTTGTTACCTTGTCTTTTTGTTTTCTTGCTTTTTTGTCTTTTTGTTTTCTTGTTTTTTTCTTTTCCTGTCCTTTTGTTTTCCTATCCTCAGGCGATCAACTCGTTCGGCATCCTTCCGGACACCAGCGCCTTGTCAGCAGCATACCGTTCACCTCCTCCGAAAAGCCTCCCCAGAAAGCAGAAAACATCCTGCCTGCATTTTCCGTCAGAAGAATCCTCTAAAAACAAAAACGCCCCTGACAGAAACATACTCTCTCTGTCAAGGACGAACAGATGCCATACAGTCCGGCGCTATCCGCGGTGCCACCTTGATTCACGGCCCGAGCCGTGCACTTAGCAGGATACCCTCATATCCCCGGCATTTATACGCTTGCCTGCAGCGTCGCAGAATACTCTGTGGAGAACCACATTTCACTGCGCCCTCAGCGGCCCATTTGACAACTTGTTTCTCACCCGGCTCTCAGCACCCCGGGCTCTCTGTAAAGGCATCATTGCCGTTATCTCCGCTTCAACGGTTTGACGTGTTAAATTTTCATTTACTATATCATCATTATACGCCTCTGTCAATACCTTGTTGATAAAAATTCTTAAGTTTGGTGACAAAATTTTTTATGGACCTTAAACCGTTTTTAGGTTTTTAAAGATTCGTCAGCACAAAGATGTCATAGATGGCTTTGATCGCAGTCTCAAAGTCGTCATTTGCCACGCCGATGATGATATTCAGCTCCGAGGAGCCCTGGTCTATCATCTTCACGTTCACATTTGCATGGGCAAGCGCCGAAAATATACGCCCTGCCGTGCCTCTGGTGGACTTCATGCCCCGGCCCACCACTGCGATGAGGGCCAGATCCGCCTCGATCTCCACGGCATCCGGCCTCGCCAGACGGTAAAGGCTGGCCGCCACCTTCTGCTCCTTGTGAATGAACTCGTCCTGATGCACAAAGACCGTCAGCGTGTCGATTCCCGAGGGAATATGCTCAAAGGAAATGCCGCTCTCCTCAAAGGCCTGCAGAACCTTTCTGCCGAAGCCAACCTCCGCATTCATCATGTCCTTCTCGATGTTCACGGAACAGAAGCCCTTCTTGCCCGCTATGCCGGTGATGACATACTTGCTCTTCTGGCAGGTGCTGCCCACGATCCAGGTGCCCTCGTCATTCGGCGCATTGGTGTTGCGGATGTTGATGGGAATATTCTCCTGGCGCACCGGAAAGATGGCGTCCTCGTGCAGCACGCCGGCACCCATATAGGAGAGCTCCCGCAGCTCTCTGTATGTAATCACATCTATCCCAACGGGGTTCTCGATGATCCTGGGATCCGTTATGAAAACCCCCGACACGTCCGTCCAGTTCTCGTATACGTCCGCCCTTGCCGCCTTGGCCACGATGGAGCCCGTCACGTCGGAGCCGCCTCTGGAGAATGTCTTTATGGTACCGTCTGGCATGGAGCCGTAGAAGCCGGGCACCACGGCCCTGCCGCATTCCGCCAGCCTGCCGGAAAGCACCTTGTCGGTTCTGCCGGCATCGAAGCTGCCCTCTTCATCAAAAAAGATCACTTCCGCCGCATCTATGAACTCATAGCCCAGATAGGCAGCCATAATGATGCCGTTCAAGTACTCCCCTCTGGAGGCCGCATAATTGCTGCCGGCCTTTGCCCTGAAATTCTCCCCGATGACCCTGAATTCCTCCGAAAGGTCCAGCGCAAGCCCCAGGCCCTGAATGATCTCCTGATACCTGGCCTCAATGTCTCCCAGTGCCTTGTCGAAGTCTGCGCCTGCCTCCGCCAGATCGTAGCAGGCATACAGCATGTCCGTGACCTTGGAATCCCCATCAAAACGCTTTCCCGGCGCAGAAGGCACCACATATCTCCTGTTCTCATCCATGCAGATGATGTCCTTTACCTTTCTGAACTGTTCTGCGCTCGCCAGCGAGCTCCCGCCGAATTTCACTACCTTAGACATTTCTCCCACTCCTCACATCTCATGATTTTATGCGGACATATCTATGTGCCGCCGGCCGGACCGCTCCGTCCGCTCATATCTCCAGCAGTCTGTCGATCAGCTTATAGCCCTGAGCCGTGAAGTGCCCCGACTCCGCTGCTTCCCTCTCGTTGTAGTTCCAGGTGTGCCTCTGGGGCCTCCTGCTGTCATAGAGCAGATAGGGCACACTGTCCGCCGTATGGGTCCTCAGCCGGATGGGCGTAGGATGGTCCGGCAGCACCAGCAGCCTGAAATCCTCCCCTGCATCCTCCAGCTTCGCCACCAGCGGGCCCACCACTTCGGTATCGAGGCGTTCGATGGCCTGCACCTTCTTCTCCACGCTTCCCTGATGCCCCATCTCGTCGGGCGCCTCCAGATGGATATAGGCAAAATCATAACCCTCCTTCGTCAGTGCCCGCACCGCCGCATCCACCTTTCCGGCATAATTGGTGTTCAGTCCTCCGTTCGCGCCCTCCACCAGTGCCACGCCCATGCCCGCTCCCACAGCGATTCCCTTCAGCAGGTCCACCGCCGACACCATCATGCCCCGAAGCCCCGTCTTCTCCTGAAAGGAGGATAGTCCCGGTCTCGTGCCGGCGCCCCAGAACCAGCAGCAGTTGGCAGGGTTCAGGCCTTTTTTCTTTCTCTCCAGATTGATGGGATGATTCACCAGAATCCCATAGCTCTTCTCCATCATCTGCCGAAGCGCTTCGTCCTTCGGCAGATACTGGCCGATCTTCTGTCCCAGCACGTCATGGGGCTGGGCAAGCTCCACTGTCTCCCCGTTCTTCCAGATCAGGCAATGACGGTAGCTGGTGCCCACATAGAACTGATAGGTCGCACTGCCCAGCTGCGCCTCTACCTCCTTCAGCAGCGCCCCGCACTCCTCTGTGCTGATTTCGGAGGAACTGTGGTCGATGATGGTCTTCTCCCCGAAGGGAACATCCTCCTCCGAAATGGTCACGATATTACAGCGTATCGCAATGTCCGTATCCTCCATGGGCACACCGATGCTCAGCGCCTCCAGAGGTGAACGCCCTGAATAGTATTTCCTGGGGTCATAGCCCATGACGGCAAGATTGGCCGTATCCGACCCCGGCTTCATGCCTTCGGGAATCGTATGTACCATGCCGATCTCGCTCAGCTTGCTGAGCCTGTCCATATTCGGTGTCACTGCATAGTCAAGGGGAGTCCTGCCCTCCAGCTGCAGTATGGGCTCATCTGCCATACCGTCCCCCAGCACCACCACATATTTCATCCTAACTCAACTCCCGTCCGTCCGCCCGCCAGAAGGGGCATCTCTCAAACCAGCGCCCCGCCGCAGACGGCAGGGCGTACACTGTGCTTATATATCATAGATAGCATCCGTTCGCCGCTCAGAGAACCCTCAGGCGGCTCAGAACCGCATCTCCCAGCCCCTTATAGCCGGCCTCGAACTCTCTTTCCACCATTGTCCGGGTCAGAAGGCCGAAGTCCTCCCGATCCTCCCTGAAAAACACTTGCCCTCCCGGGAAGGCTTTTTCCACGGCTTCCCTTTGGGCTGCTCTGGCCCTGACGAAGAATCGTCTCTGCGTGTCCGCCACATCGGCCACCTGCGCCTCCTCCTGATTCCAGAAGCACCAGACCGTCTTTCCCGGATGCTTGGCGCAGTCCACCACGTCGGCGGCCACTGCGCTGGCCGTAGGAAGCTTTCCTGCTCCCCGCCCGTAGAACATGGCATCCCCCAGCATGTTGCCGGTGACCAGCACTCCGTTGAACACATCGTCCACCCTTGCCAGCGGATGGTCAAGAGGCACCATGAACGGCGCCACCATGGCCAGCACGCTTCCGTCCTCCCGCACACTGCCCAGCACCAGAGGCTTCACCGCCATCTCTGCGATGCGGGCATACTCAAGATCCTCTCTGCTGACCTTGGTGATCCCCTCCACGTATATCCTATCGGTGCTCACGTTCCTCCCGGTCATCAGGGACGCAAGGATCGCCAGCTTCCGGCAGGCATCGGCTCCCTCCACGTCCGCCGCCGGATTGCGCTCCGCATAGCCCAGCGCCTGCGCCTGCTTCAGGGCCTCGCAATAGTCCACGCCCTCCTTCGCCATCTTGGTCAGAATATAGTTTGTGGTGCCGTTCAGGATTCCCGTCACCGCCTGAATCCTCTCCGCAGTCAGCGCACTGTTCACGGCGCGGATAATCGGGATGCCTCCCCCCACGCTGGCCTCGAACATGTAGTTGCAGTGATTGGCCGATGCCAGCGCAAGAAGCTCTGCACCGTGCATGGCCACCAGCTCCTTGTTGGAGGTACATACGCTCTTGCCCGCCGAGAGAGCCCGTTTGGTATACTGGTAAGCCGGGCCCACGCCTCCCATGACCTCGCACAGAACGCTTACCTCATCATCCTCCATGATCCTGTCAAAATCATGGACTATCTTATCCTCATGAGGATCTCCGGGAAAATCCCTCAGATCCAGAATATACTTGACAGAGACCTCATCGCCGGCCTTCCTGCTTATCTCGGCATGATTGCGCTCTATGACCTCTACGACGCCGCTGCCTACCACACCGTATCCCAGCACTGCTATCTTTATCATTTCCGCTCCCATCCGCCCGCCTTCCCGAACCCCGTCCCACAGCCCATGCAGGCAGCGGAGCAGCGATACGGTAAACGCCGGCTGTCAATCATATGCACGCAGCATGACCCTGCTGCATTCAATAATGGATCCTTCTATAAAGGATACTTGTCCGTCAGGGCCTGCACGATGGCTCTGGCTTCAGGTATCTTCTCCTCGCCGCCCTTGATCACCAGTGCGATGGCCTCCGCAATCCTGTCCATGTCCGAGCAGTTCATCCCTCTGGAGGTGACGGCAGGCGTTCCCAGACGGATTCCGCTGGTCACGAAGGGCGACTGAGGATCATTGGGTATCGTGTTCTTGTTGCAGGTGATATGGGCTTTGTCGAGAAGCTTCTCCACCGCCTTCCCGGTAAGGCCGTAGGTGGTCAGATCCACCAGCATCAGATGGTTGTCCGTGCCGCCGGACACGATCTTCACGCCCCGCTCCAGCAGTCCCCTGCAGAGAGCCTGCGCATTGTCTATGATATTCTTCTGATATACCCTGAAGTCCTCCTCCAGGGCCTCCTTGAAGCAGACCGCCTTCGCTGCGATGACATGCATGAGAGGGCCGCCCTGAATGCCCGGGAAAATGGCCTTGTTGAAGTTGTACTTCTCATTCACCGCATTGCTGGACAGAATCAGTCCGCCTCTGGGGCCCCTCAGGGTTTTGTGTGTGGTGGTAGTGGTCACGTCCGCATAGGGGATGGGGCTGGGATGGAGCCCTGCCGCCACAAGCCCTGCGATATGGGCCATGTCCACCATGAGCACTGCGCCTACCTCGTCCGCAACCTGACGGAATTTCTTGAAATCTATGGTACGGGCATAGGCAGAGGCTCCTGCGATGATCATCTTGGGCTTCGCCTCCAGTGCGATCTCCCGCAGCCGGTCATAATCAATGAAGCCCTCCTCATTCACGCCGTAGGGAACAATCTTGAAATATTTGCCCGACATATTCACCGGGCTCCCGTGGGTCAGATGTCCGCCATGATCCAGATTCATGCCCATGATGGTGTCCCCGGGCTTACATACCGCAAACTGCACAGCCATGTTGGCCTGCGCCCCGGAATGGGGCTGCACATTGGCATATTCGCAGCCGAACAGCTCCTTGGCGCGCTGAATGGCCAGATTCTCCACCACGTCCACGCACTCGCAGCCGCCGTAATAGCGCTTTCCCGGATATCCTTCCGCATATTTATTCGTCAAAGGGCTTCCCATGGCCGCCATCACGGCCTTACTCACCCAGTTTTCGGAGGCGATCAGCTCGATATGGCTGTTCTGCCTCGCTTCCTCGTCCACGATAGCCTGAGCGATCTCAGGGTCGACCTTCCTAACCTCATCCAAAGAATACATTCCCGATCCTCCTCTTCTCCTCGACACATGGTCTGATTATAGCATAGAATGCGAGGATTGCAAACAAAATTTTCAAAGACTTGTTTACGAATCAGCCTTTAACTGATAAAATAGAAAAGGCAGCACGGCAAACAATCCACGATAAATGATCAAAATACACCCGTGAAAGCGGTCATGGAGGTATATAAATGTACCATGTAATCATCAATCCCGCCTCCCGCTCCGGCAAGGCAGCAAAAATATGGAAGGAGCAGGTGGAGCCCCGGCTTCTTGAGACCGGCGTTTCCTTTCAGGCCTACTTCTCGGAAAAGGCCGGGGACGTGGCCCGCATAGCCAGAAGCTTACTGTCTTCCCACAGTGCGGAGCCTCTGTCCCTCATCATACTGGGCGGAGACGGCACTGTCAACGAGGCCCTGCAGGGAATCGACGATACCTCACGGGTCACGCTTGGCTACATTCCCACCGGCTCCAGCAATGATCTGGCAAGGGACCTGAAACTGCCAAAAGACCCTGTCGCTGCGCTGGAGGTGATCCTCCATTCCGGAAAGCCCGTCCCCATGGATCTGGGCTCTGTCACCTATGACGACGGCGAGATCAGGCGCTTCGCCGTCAGCTGCGGCATCGGCTTCGATGCCGCAGTCTGCGAGGAGGCCCTGCGTTCCCGGATAAAGCGGACCATGAACAAGCTGGGTCTGGGGAAGCTCACCTATCTGGGCATCGCCCTGAGACAGCTCTTCGCCTCCCGGGCCGTGACCGCTACCCTGACAATCGGCGGCAGCGAACCCGTCAGCATCGGACGTATGCTCTTCGTGGCCTGCATGCTACACCGCTTTGAGGGCGGCGGCTTCATGTTCGCCCCGGACGCAAAAGCGGACGACGGAATATTGAACCTGTGCGCCGTTGGCGACCTTTCAAGGCTCTTCATCCTCTTCGCCCTTCCCACCGCCTTCAAGGGAAAGCATTACAGATTCAGAGGCATCACCCCTTATGAGGCCTCCGATCTTACCATAGAAACCTCCGAGCCTCTATGGGTCCACACCGACGGTGAGGTGGCTCGGCGCTGCAGCCGCATCCGTGTCTCCTGCCAGCGTCAGGCCATCCGGATCCTTCACTGAAGCGGCGCTCGTTTCTGCGGCAGAAAGCTTAACAATTTCTAAAGAATCTTTAAGAAGTGCCTAAATGACTTGATTTTACCTTCCCATGGTTATAAGATAGGCTTCGAAGCCGATGGACAAATATCATGTGTCCCAAGGGGCGGGCTTCGGGCCCGCCGTAAAGAAAGGAAAGGTAAGATCACAATGAACAGGCTGAAGAACTTCTATATAAAATACAGACACGGTATCCCTCTTCTGGTCTACATGGCGGTATATCTGGGATGGTTCGCATGGCTGGAACAGACCAACACGAAGAACTTCCATGTCATACACATGGATGTGGACGATTATATCCCCTTCTGTGAGGTGTTCGTGATTCCCTATCTGCTGTGGTTTTTCTATGTGTCGGCAGTGGTGGTGTACCTGCTGTTCACCAACAGGCAGGAATATTATAAATGCTTCACATTTCTGGCAACGGGCATGACGGTGTTTCTGATCATATCCACCTTATGGCCCAACGGCCACCATCTCCGCCCCCCCGTGATGCCAAGGGACAATGCCCTCACTCAGATGGTAGCTTTGCTGTGGCAGACGGACACCCCGACGAATCTGTGGCCCAGTATCCATGTATATAATTCCATGGGTGCGCATTTCGCTCTCATGCACTGTGCGGGGCTGGCGAACAAAAAAGGCATCCGCATCGCCTCCGGCGTGCTGGCTCTGTCCATCATCCTGAGCACCGTGCTCATCAAACAGCACTCCGTCTTCGACGTGATGACAGGTCTGGGCTTAGGCTCCGCAATGTATCTGCTCATATATAAAAGAGAGGCGCTGCTGTCCGCCAGAACCCAGCGCAAGAAAGGTGAAAGAACCCCTCAGGCCGGCTAGCACTCCCCGTTTGAAGCCCTTGTGCGAATTTCGAAGAACCGAAATATCTGCACAAGGGTTTTCAGTACGGAGTACCAGGCCCGAGGGGTAAACAGATCAGTTGAATTTGAATATCCTCTGACAGATCTTATAACCCTCTACCGAAATCTTTCGGCCCCCCCGTCCGGGGAGATTCATGGCATTCCCCATGATTCCGTTCCTCATCCACAAACT
>CANOFQ010000153.1 GCA_947565325.1 uncultured bacterium | reverse complement strand
TTCGAGCAGTACGATTATAGGGAAACGGGCTCAGGTCTGTATATCCGGGTATACGAAATAGAGGAACTGTTTGAGCTCTGGATTGGCGGAGGCGACATGGAAAGTCCGCCCATGTATATTTATCTGGCGCTGGCCGATGACTTTGAGGAACGGATCGATATCCGGGACGGCGGTGTGGAGGCATTTATCGAAGAGCATCGTTCCGAAGACTTGCCGACAGAAGCGATTTACAATGCGATTCTGGATCATAATAAGCCTGCGGAACCGGACGGCCTTTACCACTGCGCAAGCTTTGTCCTGCTGGAGCAGGAGCGGCTCTGCATCGACGCTGAGCCGCCCGTACCCATGCAGGTCACGTTTTACGGCTTTGCGCTGCACCAGGCCTATGAGTATTCCGGCGCTGCATTTCGGGAAGCTCTGGGGAGCCATACTCCCGTGGCGATCACATTTGCGATTGAGGATGGCGAGTATGTCCTGACAGAATACTGGGAGCCCCGCAGCGGCAGCTATTATGCGAAGGACATCCGGGATAAGTTTCCGGCCTCCCTCCAGGAGGAAGGGCTGGACACACAAAAGTACATCCTTGCACAGAAACAGGACTGCTATGCCCAGGCTGTGGAGCACGGCGGAGTGGACACGGATACTGCCATAGAACAGCTGCTGGAAGTCATTGAGTCCTCGCCGGCACATTCCTCTGATGCCGGCGACTATATCAAAGAACATCCCATCGAGTATCGGGAGCTGACCCATTATGGACAGTATACCCTGCGCTATTGTTTCGGGCAGTTCCTGCAGGGCGGCCAGACAGGGCTGCGGGGGCATATCATGGCGAGGGTCTGTCAGGATATCATGTTTGGATGGGGCGAGGAACACGCCATGGACGAGGCTTCCGGCGCCACAGGGCAGGATTGGTTCGACGCCTTCAAAATCAGCGCCGAATCCCTTAAGGCAGCCCGCAGCGAGGAGGATATGGGGAAATATTATTCGGGGGCATGGGTGCTTCTGCAGCTGCTGGAAGGCCTGCAGTAAAGCCCGGAATGTCCTTCCGATATGCTGGATCATGAATTTCTTGGGAGCTTGGCTGCGTCATTTCTCATAATACTGGGCTTGAGCGTGCCAGAGCTGGCTGTATTTGCCTTCCCCGTCCGCCTTCAGCGCATCGTGGGTTCCCAGCTGCACCAACCGTCCGTGGTCAAATACGGCGATGGAATCGCAGAACCGGCAGCTGGCCAGCCGGTGGCTGATGAACACGGCGGTTTTGTTTTCCGTCAGCACATTGAAATTCTCATAGACGGCGGCCTCTGCGATGGGATCCAGCGCCGCCGTGGGCTCGTCCAGAACCATGAAGGGGGCGTCCTTGTAAAGCGCCCGGGCCAGCGCCACCTTCTGCTCCTCGCCGCCGGACAGATTGATCGCCTCGGCGTCATAGGACAGCCAGAGCGCCCGCTCCAGAGCGCTTTTTCCCTTTGCCTCCGGGTCGCTGTCCATACTTTTCAGCTTATCGCCCAGCCCCGCCCGGATCAGGCAGTCCCGCACATAGGCTTCGTCGTAGTTCTGGCGGACCGCCACATTCTCCCCCAGCGGAAAGCCTAAGAGCTGATAATCCTGAAACACCACGGAGAACAGCGCCATATATTCGTCATAACGATATTTGGTAATGTCGATGCCGTTCAACAGGATCTGTCCCTCCGTGGGATCGTACAGACGGCAGAGCAGCTTGATGAAGGTAGTCTTGCCGGAGCCGTTCTCGCCCACGATGGCCAGCTTGTCCCCGATCTTGAACCGGATGCTCACATGGCGCAGGGCCCAGCTGTCTGTGCGGGGATAGCGGAAGCTCACGTCCCGGAACTCGATCTCATAGTCGATGTCGTCCCGCTTTTCCACGGCCAGCGTGCCCTCGTACATCTGGTTGGGCAGATCCAGATATTCAAAGAGAGACACAAGGTAAGGATTGTTCTGCCTTATCCTGCCCACGGTGGCGCCGATGCCGGAGACGGCGGAAATGAACCTTCTGGAGGTGCCCTGATACAAGATAAAGCTGCCGATGCCGAACACGCCGATGAAGGCCTTGGCCGCCGTGTAGAGGAACAGCCCCAGATTTAAGGCCGCATTCAGCAGGATGGAGAGAAAATTGTACTTGACGCTGACTTGCTCCAGCTCTGCCACCCACTGGGGACGGGTGAGCTTACGGAACTCGTCCAGCACCATGCGGTTCAGGTTGAATACGATCATATCTGCTCCGAAGGGGCGGTTGAAGGCATGGTGGCGGGTGTTTTCCCTTGCCAGCTTGCCGAGGGCCTTCTGCTGCCCTATGGCCCGGGCGGCGGAAATCTTTACGGAGCCGAATATGTTCACTGCGATCAGCAGAAGGATCACCACTGCAGAGGCCGGCGAGCTGATGAAGCCCAGCACTCCCGTATATTCCTTCTCCGCCATCATGGTGAACAAGGAAAGCGTCAGGGAGACGGAGAAAAAAACATCCAGAATGCTCCGGTACAGAGAGGACATCTGCCACATGACCATGGAGAGCCCTGCGCCGGTGGCGTCCACGCCGGCCTGAATCTGATTGCGCCGGAGCAGTACGTCCGGATCCTCAAGGTGGGCATACTGGAACCCGTTCTGTGCGTCAGCCAGGTAGATATCATGTTTGTTGCTTCTGAAGGCCTCGCACAGTGACTTCCGGCTCTGCAGAAGCTTTCTGATCAGGGAAATAAGCAGTCCGCCCACCACCGTGATGCCGGCCAGCTGCAGGAGCCGTGTGGAGCTGCAGTCCCCGGCCAGCTCGTTCACCATCTGTGCGGACATATAGAGGCCGAAATAGGGGGAGATGGTCTCCACAACCGCACAGAGCCCGTCATAAAGCCAAAAGAAGGGCATCATTTCATTCAGGATTTTCATTCCCCGCCGGACCAGCTTCCATTCTTCCGGAATCGTTCGTTTCTCATTAGGACTGTTCCATTCCATCTTTTTTCCCCTCCTTATAATACTTGCTCTGGAGCTCGAACAGCTCCCTGTACTTTCCGCCTGCCGCCATCAGCTCCTCATGGGTGCCGGACTCCGCAAATCTGGCGCCGTCCAGCAGAAAAATTCTGTCACAGAATCTGGTGGAGGCCAGACGGTGGGAGATGAACAGGGAGGTTGCATGGGAAGCGATCTGGTGATAGCTGCGGTACATCCTGTCCTCGGCGATAGGGTCGAGGGCAGCGGTGGGCTCGTCCAGGATGATGCAGGGCGGATTCTTGTACAGAAGCCGGGCCAGCAGAAGCTTCTGGGTCTCCCCGCCCGACAGCTCCACGCCCTCCTTCTCAAGCTCCCTGCCCAGCGGCGTGTCAGCTCCTCTGGGCAGGGATGCGATCTTCTCCGTCAGTCCGGCCAGCTCGATGCAGCGGGCCAGCTTGTCCGGGTCTATCTCCTCCTTGGGTGCGGATGCGATATTCTCTGCGACAGATAAGGGCATAAGGTTGAAATCCTGCGGCACGATGCCAAACAGAGAATACATCTCGTCCCGGTTATACTCATATAGGCTGTGCCCGTCCAGCAGCACTTCCCCCTCGTCCGGCAGCAGCATCCCGCACATCAGCATGGTCAGGGTCGTCTTTCCGGCACCGTTGAGCCCCACCAGAGCGATCTTCTCCCCTGCCCTGATCTGAAAGGATATATTGTCCAGCACCCTTTTCTCCCCCTTGGGATACTTGTAGGACACGTTCCTGAATTCTATGGAAAAGGGCTTTCGGGGGACGGGAATGCCCGGGCCCCGGTTGAGCCTGTCCTTCGTCTCCATGGCCTCCCGGAAATCGGACAGCTGCATGGCTCCGTCATAGACTCGGTTTATCATTCCGAGGATATCGCCCATGACCCCGGACAGAGAGGTGATGGCCGAGAAATATAGGACAAAGGAGGAGGCGTTCACGTTCCCCTGAACGGCCTCTGCGATCAGGAAGGCATAGGCCGCCCCGTCCCGGACCAGAACCATGACAAAGCTGGTCAGGGCCGTGAGGATGCTGCGGCGCTCCAGCTTTTTCTGCTCGGCTGTCCGCAGGGCCAGCAGATGTGTCAGCTTCTCGTGGAGGAAGGGCCTCATGCCATACAGCCGGATGTCCTTGGCATAGCAGAAGTCCTGAGAGATGGACCATGTGATGCAGTTGGTCTTCTTTGAGAGAGCGTTGCGCACATCCCGCTCCTCCCAGTTCTTTCTCCGCTCCCATTTCTCCATGGCGGCGTCCAGTGCGCATCCTGCGGCCAGCAGCAGGATGATGACCGGATGCAGCAGAGAGACCACCGTACCGAACAGCAGGAAGCTGAGAAGCTTTGTCAGCATATTGGAGAAGTCCATGGGGAAATGCACCCCTGCCGTGTGATTGTTGTTGACGGCGCTGCCCGCCCGTTCATCCAATTTCTGAATCTCAGGGTTATAAATGTGGTACCAGTCTCTGGTGCGCCGGTATTTTTTCCAGATATAGGTCATCTGAGTGAGCACGTAATGCTCCGACACGTTGATCCTTGCGGAAATGATATTGTTGACTGCGTCGAACAGCAGTCTGGCCAGCAGCAGTCCCGTGATCACCAGCGCCACGGGCGGGAACCTGTCCGATGTCTCCAGCGCCTGCAGCATGGCGGGCGGGGTGTAGAGGGCCAGCGCCGACAGCGCCAGCGATAGGGGGACGGTAAGGATTCCCGTGAACACCAGGGATCTTTCGCTGTGCCACAGTATTCCGTAAATGTATCTCACACAGGAAAACAGCCCATACTTCGGCCTGCGCTTCGGCTCTTTTTGTTTCTTCTTTTTCATGATTGAAATGAATGTCTCCTTTCTGCGTGTGTATCGTCAGAGGGCTGGAGAATGTTTTTCGCCGCCGTGCTTCCTATGCTTGTTCTGCGGCCGTGCTTTCTGCGGCCTGCCGTGTACTCCCGCAACCGGCATCTCCGGGCCATGGGGAAGCCCTGCCTTGGACGGAGTGTTCTGCAGCCTTCTGAAAGCATAATATACCCATCGGGCAATAAAAAAGCATTTCGTAACCCAAAAGTCGTTTTTGGTGAACGAAATGCAGCCGTGTACGGAACGGCACGCCCAAGAGTCTGTTCCTGAATGATCTGATCCTGAATGATTTGATCCTGAAAGATATGTTGGCTCTTCTCCCCGGTGCGGGGAGGGGTTACGGAGACTTATTCCCGCAGGCAATGATGCAAGTCAGCAGAGCTGACCCTGTGCCGTGCCTGCACGGGCACAAAGCCGATTTTAGTTGGCCTGGGAATGCGGCGGAGTATTTGATTGCAGAGGGATCAGAAGCTCCGCCGTGAATCCGCCGTCCTCGCTGTCCGCCGAGAAAAGGCCGCCGTATTTTTTTACGAGGCTTTCCACCCGGAAAAGGCCGATGCCGTGCTGTGCTCCCTTGGAGGACGGGAACAGGCTTCTGTGCTTTTCCCGCTTTTTCCCGGCGGCGTTGGTGAATGCCAGATAGAACTGGGTGTTCTTCCGGCCGATGTAAATGCGGAGGAACCGGGCTTCCCGGGGGAGCCGCCTGTTCTCCTCGATGGCATTGTCCAGCAGGTTTCCGATGATGGCGCACAGATCCACGTCGGTGACCGGCGTCCCCTCCGGAATCCTCGCCTTGACGTTGACCGCAATGTCGTTCTGCGCCGCAATGTTCAGCTTTCCGTTGAGAATCGCATCGATCATTACCCTGCCGGTCTTGACCGTTGCGTCCACCTGAGTCAGGTCGTCGTTGAGCTGGTGCAGGTAGGCGTTCACTTCCTCGTATTTTCCCAGCGCCATGCTGGCCTGCAGTGCCTGGATATGGTTGTGGTAATCGTGCCTCCAGCCCCGCATCTTCGTATACATGGACTCCACTTCGTCGCAGTATTTCTGAAGCAGGTCGCTCTGATAGTCCTCGATCCGTCTGTCGATCCATTTTCGTAAAAACATAGACACCTCTTGCGGCGGGAAGCTCCCCCGCTGCCTGGAACGAACAAGAGGAGCCATGATTTGCCGCTGTGCGCAAACCTTTGTTGTCAAGCGCCTAAAACAGCCGTATCATCTCTTTCCCGATCTTCTCTGCCATTCCCCGGCTGATGGGTATCTCCTCGCCGTTTTTCAGAAGCACGCTGCTGCTGTTGATCCGTGTGACATGGCATAGGTTGACGCAGAACGATCTCTGGCATTTGAAGAAGAACTCGTCCAGCTCCTCCAGGGTCTCGGCAAAGGACTGCTTCATCCGGTAAGTCTTTTGGAAGGTATGAATCAGTACATACTGCTTCTGGGCCTCCACGTAGAGCAGCTGGGAGAGCGGAATAAAGTCCGTGCTGCGGTCATAGGTCACGCACAGCCGTTTTTCCGTCTTCTCGAGGTTTGCGGCGGCCCTGTCCAGCACCCCGCACAGTCTCTCATAGGAAACAGGCTTCATGAGATAGTGCAGTGCGGCCACCTCATATCCATCCCCGATGAAATCGGGATAGCCGGTAATGAAGATGATCTGCACGACGTCGTTTCCCCGCCGCAGCCTTTTTGCCAGATCCACGCCGTTCATCTCCCCCATTTCAATGTCCAGCAGAAGAAGGTCAAAATCCGGCTCCTCCTCGTACTGGAAAAGAAAGGCCTCTGCAGAGGGAAACGGGGTAATACGGGTCATATGTCCCGCTGCTTCCGCCCAGCGGGAAGCGAGGGCGGCAACGTATTCCGCATCGGCAGCGCTGTCATCTACAATTGCAATTTTGTAATGCATGGGCCACCTGCCTCGCTTTCTTTTTGCGGCGCACATAGATCATACATTCAGAGTCTGTCAGAGTCGGGGTCTGTCAGAAGCTCTGTTGAAACGCTTGATAAAATATATTTCGCATTTAAACTACGATAGGCCCCACAAGAACACAAAGTGCCCGATAGGAACACAAACAGTTCGGAAGCTACATATAGGCCTCCCTTATTACATTCCGGTTATTACATTACAGCTGTTCCAGACATGCCCGGATTTCGGCACATACGGCACGGTCGTTCTCGAATACCTTGGCAAATAGGCATTTCAGCTTTTCCTGCGTTTCCTTTTGCAGAATCAGATCTGCGGACTGAGGGGTGATGTCATATCCTGTCTTCGGGCCCACGCCGAGGGCGCCCCATATCTTCCATCCGATGCCATGGGTGTCGTTATTTCCGTCCAGAATATACCGGGACATAAAAACATCGCTGAGCACGCTGTGCATTTCTTTGTCCGTGCAGATGCGGCTCAATAGGTTTTCGGCTCCGCAGAAGCATTCGGCCGCATGCCATCTGGCTTCGATGGGCACGCCGTTGATGCCGCACATCATGCCCGCAATGTCCATGGCGTTTTCCGGGGTCACATGGTCGAGGGCATCCATGATCACGCCCTCAAGGGCCTCGTGCCCGTCATAGGACAAGGCGGCTGCGATGCGCTCCAGCAGCTCTTTGTAGGACATTTCAGGGGCAGTGCGGCCGGTGATGACAATGGCATCACGCAGCATGGAATGCCAGCTGCCGGGCAGTGCATGAAGCCGTGAATCCAGACCCAATAGAGTATCTTCGTCATAACCCGCTGCCAGGGTCCATTCCGTTTCGTTTTCCAGCCGCAGCAGACTCGGGAAGCCGCTGTCCAGAGAACCTTTTACTGAGGAAAGCACTTCCTCCCTTGTTCCTGCACCGTCAAAGCGCAGATAGGAAAAACCTGCAAACCGGGCCAGTGCATTGACAAAATCGTCATCCCAGCGCCAGCCCTTGGAAAATCCCGGCAGGGTATGGGGCTCCACGGTGTCGTCCCATGGATAATCGAAACCGAACGCCAGAGTGGATGCGGTCAGGAGACAATGGTAGACGGATGTCTGGTGCCGTTCCAGCGGATGATCGCCGCAGGGGCTGCAATGGATGCAATGGCGGCGGCTCTGGGCACACCAATAGGGCGTTTCTTCCGTATATCCGCACACGATGACCAGCGCAGATGCAAGCGCCGCAGTGAAATTGTCCGATTCCGCATCCACCGGAAAGGGTACAAGAGGCTCTAAGATTTTTTTCATGTGTAAAGTCATCCTTCCTTTATTTTGTGGCCGGCTTGCTGTTCTGTTCAGCCCATTGCCCCGTCCGGACAGGATACCGTGTCCGCAGGCAGACAAGGTCTCTTCTTATGATAACCATGCTGCTTGCATCAGGGCTGCTATATTGTCTATCGGCATTGTACCATAGATTAGGACTGGCTGTATAGTCCCATACAACC
>CANOFQ010000152.1 GCA_947565325.1 uncultured bacterium | reverse complement strand
TACATGGAACTGTACGAAGCAATATGGCGGGATCGGGCGACATGCGCCGGATGGAACATAGAGTTTGTCTATACGGAGGAGGATACGGCTCTGATTTTCAATGGATAAAACGGGATATATACAAGCCGAATCGGTTATCTGCCGGAAACTTTTAAGAATGTTTCTCCGAAAGCTTGCGCTCGAACCGGTTCTTTCCCGTATCGGCGGGAATCTCCGTGGGATAGCTGCCGTCGAAGCAGGCGCAGCAGTAGCCGCAGCCTGCGGCCAGCGCCTCCAGCTCCGGTACCGGCAGATACCCAAGGCTGTCCGCCCCGATGATCCCTGCCGTCTCCTCCGTGCTATGACGGCAGGCGATCAGATGCTCCTCGGAATCAATGTCTGTCCCATAATAGCAGGGATGGAGAAAGGGCGGAGCGGAAATGCGCACATGGACTTCCCTCGCCCCCGCCTCCCGCAGCAGCCCCACGATACGCCCGCTGGTGGTTCCACGGACGATGGAATCGTCCACCAGAACCACCCTCTTCCCCCGGACGCACTCCTCCACGGCGCTCAGCTTTATCCTCACCTGATCCAGTCTCCGGCTCTGTCCCGGAGAGATGAACGTCCTGCCGATATACTTATTCTTGATCAGCCCGATCCCATAGGGAATCCCCGACTCCATGCAATAGCCCAGCGCCGCATCCAGCCCGGAATCCGGCACTCCCACCACCACGTCCGCAGGAACGGGATGTTCCTTCGCAAGAATCCTTCCGGCCCGAAGCCTTGCCCCGTGAACGGACACACCGTCGATGACCGAGTCGGGTCTGGCAAAATAGATATATTCAAAAACGCAGAGCTTTTTCTCGCACCTGCCGCAGTGCTCCCTGCGGGAAACGACACCCTCCGGGCCGAACACAAGGATCTCCCCCGGCTCCAGATCCCGCACGAACTCTGCCCCTACGGCCTTCAGGGCACAGCTTTCCGAGGCCGCCACGTACATCCCCTCCGGTGTCCTGCCGTAGCACAAGGGCCGGAACCCGTAAGGATCCCTTGCGCAGATCAGCTTCTGGGGAGACATGAGCACCAGAGAATAAGCTCCCTCCAGCGTCCCCATGGCAGCGCTGAGCGCCTCCTCGATGGAGGGCGTGCGCAGCCGCTCCTTCGTGACGATATAGGCAATGATCTCCGTGTCGCTGGTGGTATGGAAAATAGCCCCCGACAGCTCCAGCTTGTTCCGCAGTCTGGCCGCATTGCTCAGGTTCCCGTTGTGGGCCAGCGCCATCCTTCCCTTCTGATGATTGACCTCGATAGGCTGACAGTTGCTGCGGTTCGTCCCACCCGTGGTTCCGTACCGCACATGCCCCACCGCCATGTTCCCCCTTGGCAGCCGGGACAATTCATCAGCGGAGAACACCTCGCTGACCAGCCCCAGATCCTTGTGAGACGAAAACACACCATCATCGTTCACAACGATCCCGCAGCTCTCCTGCCCCCTGTGCTGCAGGGCATACAGCCCATAATAGACTATTCCGGCCACATCCGCCGCCTCGGTGCTGATGACGCCGAACACCCCGCATTCCTCGTGAAGCCCCATAACCCCTTCGCCATCCTTTCTGCCTGCTTCCCTGCCTGATCTGCGCCGCCCGCAGCCTTCCCGCCCGAACCGTCGCTCTGCACGCTTCCCTGCACGCTCTGCTCCGCCCGCAACCTTCCCCCCCGAACCGTCGCTCTGCACGCTTCCCTGCCTGATCTGCTCCGCCCGCAGCCTTCCCCCCCGAACCGTCGCTCTGCACACTTCCCTGCCCGCTCTGCGCCGCCCGCAGCCTTCCTGCCCGGATCCTCTGCACCGCCTGTTTCCCTGCCTCACCTATCCAGCGCATTACACCGCACTCTTAACGAACCGAACCTAATGAACTGCCTCGGCGTACTCCACCGCGGCCCCTATGAAGCCCTTGAACAGCGGATGGGGATGATTAGGACGGCTCTTGAACTCCGGATGATACTGCACACCCACATAGAAGGGCCGATCCGGCAGCTCCACCGTCTCCACCAACCTGCCGTCGGGGGAGGTGCCGCTGATCACCAGTCCCTTCTCCTCCAGAAGGCTCCGATATTCATTGTTGAATTCATAGCGGTGTCTGTGGCGCTCGCTGATAAGCCTGCTGCCGTAGCAGCGCTCCATGACGGTATCCGGCTTTACCGCACAAGGGTATGCACCCAGCCGCAGCGTGCCCCCCTTAGCGATGTCGCCGCTCTGCCCCGGCATAAAGTCGATCACCTTATGGGGACACTGCTCGTCGAACTCGCCCGAATTCGCCCCTGTTACCCCCGCCACATCTCTGGCATACTCGATCACCGCCACCTGCATCCCCAGGCAGATCCCGAAATAGGGCAGCCCCTTTTCTCTGGCATATCTGGCCGCAAGGATCATCCCCTCGATCCCCCTGCTGCCGAAGCCCCCCGGCACAAGAATCCCGTCCAGCCCGGCAAGCCTCTCCTCATAGGAGTCCCCCGCCAGCTCCTCCGAATCCATCCAGCAGATCTCCACCTGCGCCTCATGGTGAAAGCCGGCATGGCGCAGCGCCTCCGCCACCGACAGATAGGCGTCATGGAGCCCCACGTACTTCCCGATCAGACCGATGCGAACCCTATGGGATCTGATTTTACTCTTCTCCACCATCCGGATCCATTCCTCCAGATCCGGCTCTCCGGCCTCTATCCCCAGCTCTCTGCAGACCACCGCCGAAAAATCAGATCTCTCTAGCATCAGCGGCGCCTCATACAGATTGGGCAAAGTCCTGTTCTCTATCACACAGTCCGGTTTCACGTTGCAGAACAGCGATATCTTCTTAAAAATAGACTCCTCCAGCGGCTCGTCACAGCGCAGCACAATAATGTCCGGATTGATGCCCATCCCCTGCAGCTCCTTCACGGAATGCTGGGTGGGCTTGGACTTATGCTCGTCGGAGCCCCGCAGGAAGGGCACCAGCGTCACATGGATGAACAGGCTGTTCTCCCTGCCTGCCTCCAGAGAAATCTGCCGCACCGCCTCTATAAAGGGCTGGGACTCAATATCCCCGATGGTCCCTCCGATCTCCGTAATAACTACATCGGCATCTGTCTTTTTCCCCACACTATAGACAAAATCCTTGATCTCATTGGTGATATGGGGAATCACCTGAACCGTGGAGCCCAGATACTCCCCCCTGCGCTCCTTGTTCAGCACGTTCCAGTACACCTTCCCCGTGGTGAGATTGGAATATTGGTTCAGATCCTCGTCGATGAACCTCTCATAATGTCCCAGATCCAGATCCGTCTCCGTCCCGTCCTCGGTGACATACACCTCGCCGTGCTGATAGGGGCTCATGGTGCCCGGGTCCACATTGATATACGGATCCAGCTTCTGCGCCGCCACCTTCAGCCCCCTGGCCTTCAGCAGCCTCCCCAGAGAAGCCGCCGTGATTCCCTTTCCCAGCCCCGAGACTACGCCCCCTGTTATAAAAATATATTTCGCCATAAACCCCTCTCCTGCTTTCTCTCTATACCTACTGTACTCCGTTTGCCTTACTGTACAAGCCTCATGCCTATGCATAAATCATCACCTATCATGGAAGTCAATTACCTCGCAGCAAGCTGACGGAGCATCAATCCTGCAACGCAGCAGGCTGTGGGGCCTTGACCCTTGCAGCTTCCGTCAAATGCTTGCGTCAGCAACGGCATAAAGTCAGCAAAGCTGACTTGACTCATTGCTCGCAGGAATAAATCTTCTTTCATTTGCCGGCCCCTCCGGTCGGCCACCCTCCTCTACTCTCCGCTGGCCCCGTAATTGGCCAGTACCCTCGCAGAAGGATCCGCCACGTCGCAGCCCTCCCACTCTCTGTTGGGCATCCAGAAATCCACTATCATCTCCCCCTGCCCCGGATAATATTTCTCAAAAATCTCCCGATACAGCAGCGACTCCTTCGTAAAGGGCATGGCATGCTCATACCTGCGCCGCCGCTCCTGAAATTCCGTCTCCGTGTAAAGCCCTTCCGCATATTCCTTCAGGTGATCCACCATGGAATGCCCCACCGCATCCGAAAACGCCGCCTTCTCCCGCCACAGGATCTCCTCCGGCAGATAGCCGCCCTCCCGAAAGGCACGGCGCAGCAGGTACTTCCCCTTTCCATAAGTGTTCTGCTTCAGCTCCGGATCCACGGACATTACATAGCTCACGAAATCCAGATCCCCGAAGGGCACTCTGGCCTCCAGAGAGTTCACCGAGATACACCTGTCCGCCCTGAGCACATCGTACATATGCAGCTCCCGAAGACGTTTCTGGGCCTCCTCCTGAAAAGCTGCGGCAGAAGGGGCGAAGTCGGTATACTTATAGCCGAACAGCTCGTCGGAGATCTCCCCCGTGAGCAGTACCCGGATGTCCGTCTGCTCATGCACCGCCTTACAGACCAGATACATGCCGATGCTGGCCCGGATGGTGGTAATGTCAAAGGTGCCCAGCAGTTCTATCACCGTCTCCAGACTGGAAAGCACCTGCTCTCTGTCTATGATCACCTCTGTGTGCCTGCTGCCGATATGCTCCGCCACCTGCCTTGCGTACTTCAGGTCGATGGCGTCCTCGTTCATCCCTATGGCGAAGGTGCGGATTGGCTCCGGGCTCTTTCTGGCCGCCACTGCGCAGACAAGGGAGGAATCAAGCCCTCCCGAAAGCAGGAAGCCCACCTTGGCATCCGCCACCAGCCTCTTTTCTATGCCGGCGGTCAGCTTCCTGCGGATCTTCCGGCAGACCGTGTCCAGATCATCCCGGCAGACGGCGTCCACTCTGGCAACGTCCCGGTAGCAGAAGAAGGCCCCGCCTTTATAATAATGGCCCGGCGGGAAGGGCCTGATCCTGTCACAGAGTCCCACCAGATTCTTGGCCTCGCTGGCGAACACAATGGTTCCTCCGGAATCAAAGCCGTAATAAAGGGGCCTGATTCCGATGGGATCCCTTGCTGCAATATACTCCTGACTGTCCCCGTCATAGAGGATGCAGGCAAACTCCGCATCCAGCATCCGGAACATGTCCGTGCCGTACTCCCGGTACAAGGGCAGCAGCACCTCACAGTCCGAATCGCTCCGAAAGGCATACTTCTCTGACAGCTTTTCCCTTATTTTCTCAAATCCATAAATTTCCCCGTTGCACACCACATAGCTGCCGTCCAGAGAAAAGGGCTGCATCCCCTCCGGCGTAAGTCCCATGATAGAAAGCCTCTGAAAACCCAGCAGCCCCTTTCCGGTATCAATAATTCTCCTATCGTCCGGGCCTCTGGAATGAGTCCTTTCGAACCCCTTCCGAAACTCTTCCAAGACGGCTCCCTCGCCGCAATAACCCATAATCGAACACATAAGCCGTCCTCCTTTTCTCCCTATGCCAACCCCTTCTGCGCCATCCCCAAACCTTTTCTCATCCCATTTCCATCCCGATATGATCGTCCAGCTTTATAACGCTTCTTATCTTACCCCGCCAACTTCCATCCCGATAAGATCGTCCGGCTTTATAGCGCTTCTTATCTTACCCTACCAACTTCCATCCTGATATGATTATACGGCTTTACAGTGCTTCTTATCTCACCCCATTTCCATCCCGCAAAGCCGCCAGAACCTTGCAAATATGCAGCATATCAGGCCCGGGACATCCAAGCCCTCCGACTCATCCAAGCCCTCCGGAACATCCAAGCATTCCGACTCATCCAAGCCCTCCGGGACATCCAATCCTTCCGCCTCATCCGGGCCCTCCACCCCATCCAGCTGCCTACCGCACCCCGAACAGCAGATCCCCGTACGTCGGGAACGGCCAATACCTTTTAGCCGTCAAAGTCTCCGCCTCGTCACAAGCCAGCCGAAGCTCTCCCATCTTGGGCAGGATCCCGTCCCGGATGGCAAAGGACTGCACCTGAATGTCCTCCGCCCCATGCAGGGCCGCCACTGCGCTTTCCAGCTCCTCCACCCTGTCTGCGATCTCATCCGTAAGAACGGAAAGACGCTTCACCAGCCGGCTCTCATAGCCGCAGGCAAGACCTGCGTCCAGCGCCTTCTTGGCTGCCGCCGTCCGGGCCAGCTCCATGGTATAGGCCTCCACTGCAGGCGCAATCTGGGTCCTCGCCATGTCCACCATGGTATTTGCCTCGATCTGGACGGCCTTGCAGTAATTCTCCAGCATGATCTCGCATCTGGATCTCAGCTCCGCCTCGGAATACACGCCGTGGGCCGTGAGCATGGCCACGTTCTTCTTGTCCAGCAGATGAGGCATACAGTCCGGCGTGGTGCGGTAATTCAGCAGCCCTCTCTTTTCCGTGGCCTCCCTGATCCATGTGTCGTCATAGCCGTTCCCGTTAAAGATGATATGCTTATGATCCTTTATGGTCTTGCGGATCATTTCATGAAGGGCAGTCTCGAAATCCTCCACTCCTTCCAGACGGTCCGCATATATCTTCAGGCTCTCCGCCACTGCGGAATTCAGCATGATGTTCGCACAGGCGATGCTGTTGGAGGAGCCCAGCATGCGGAACTCGAATTTATTGCCGGTGAAGGCAAAGGGCGAGGTACGGTTGCGGTCGGTGGTATCCCGATTGAACTTTGGCAGGACGTCCACCCCCAGCTTCATCTGCGTCTTCTCGATTCCCTTGTAGGGTGCGCCGGTCTCGATGGCCTCCAGCACCGCGCTCAGCTCATCCCCCAGAAAGATGGACACCACTGCGGGCGGCGCCTCGTTTGCTCCCAGCCTGTGGTCGTTCCCTGCCGTGGCCACCGCCAGCCGGAGCAGATCCTGATAATCGTCCACGGCCTTGATCACGGCACATAGAAAAAGCAGGAACTGGGCGTTCTCGTAGGGCGTCTCCCCGGGCGACAACAGATTCACGCCGGAATCCGTTGTCAGGGACCAGTTGTTATGCTTGCCGCTGCCGTTCACCCCCGCAAAGGGCTTTTCATGCAGCAGGCACACCAGTCCGTGCTTTGCGGCCACCTTCTGCATGATCTCCATCATCAGCTGGTTATGGTCCGTGGCCACGTTGGTGGTGGTGTAGATGGGCGCCAGCTCATGCTGGGCGGGAGCCACCTCGTTATGCTCTGTCTTGGCCAGAATGCCCAGCTTCCACAGCTCCTGATTCAGCTCCTCCATATAGGCTGCCACCCGAGGTTTGATCACGCCGAAATAGTGATCATCCATCTCCTGCCCCTTGGGGGACTTAGCGCCGAAAAGCGTCCTTCCGGTGAAGCGCAGATCCGGCCGCTGGTCGTACATCTCCTTCGTGATCAGGAAATATTCCTGCTCAGGCCCCACGGAGGTGCGGACGCATTTTACTGTCTTGTTTCCGAAAAGCCTCAGGATCCGCAGGGCCTGCTTGCTCAGCGCCTCCATGGAACGCAGCAGGGGTGTCTTCTTGTCCAGCGCCTCCCCGCCGTAGGAGCAGAAGGCGGTTGGAATGCAGAGCGTCTTCCCCTTTATGAACGCATAGGAGGTAGGATCCCATGCCGTATAGCCTCTGGCCTCAAAGGTGGCCCTCAGGCCGCCGGAGGGAAAGGAGGAGGCGTCCGGCTCGCCCTTGATCAGCTCCTTCCCGGAAAACTCCATGATCACACCGCCGTCCGGGGAAGGGGAGATGAAGCCGTCATGCTTCTCCGCCGTCACGCCGGTGAGGGGCTGGAACCAGTGGGTATAATGGGTGGCGCCCAGAGCCACCGCCCAGTCCTTCATGGCCGCCGCCACGGCATTGGCCACCCCGATATCCAGCTTCGCCCCCTCGTCGATGGTTTTCCTCAGGGACCGATATACATCTGCCGATAAATTTGCCTTCATTACTCTGTCGTCAAATACCATACAGCCGAAATAATCTGATACTTTTTGTTTTTCCATACTCGCTCCTCCTCGCATAAAGCTTCTCTGGCCTCTGCTCTCGTTGACAGCTCTTGAAAAAGCTCTTTTCAATAGCCTTTTTCCATAGGATCCCACGCCTCTCTTGACACAAAAGCCGCAAAAAAAGGGCAAGGATGCCTCTTATGTATGATACATAAAAGACACCCTTGCCCTCTACATTCTGCATTATGCACCTAGCGAAATGATTTGTCAACCCTATTTTTATTTTCATTTTTCACACTGTTTTAGCCTATTTTGCCATAATCAATACCCCGCAGCAAGCTGAAGGGGTATCAAGCGGGGTATTTGACCCTTGCGGCATTCGCAAAGCCAATTAAGAATTGGCTTTATG
>CANOFQ010000151.1 GCA_947565325.1 uncultured bacterium | reverse complement strand
TCCATATAGTAAGGAGCAAAATGAATCTCAATTACTGCGTTTTTTATGTATTCCTTTCTAACAGCATACTTTAACACTTGTTTGACCAGAGTCACAAGGTTCTGCACAGTTGATTTCTTTAATGGCCGGCCGTTTTCCATTCCATTTCTCTGCCAAATAAGGACTGCGTTCTGAATTTGTTCTTCTGTCACATCCTCCAGCGGTAATGCACCAAGGAGCGGTGATACATAATTGGTTATTTCAAAGTGGTAATGAGCAAAGGTGGATTCCTTTATATACTTCTTTTTTTCGTTCATCCACATTTCCAAAACATTTTGAAACGTCATTGCATTTTCCTCCTTTGTATATAGGTCTTTTGGTTGTTTTTACAGTTGTATTTTACAATCTTTTGAATCATAAAGACAACCACAACCTTTATTGGGCGCGAATAACGATGAGATATCAAGACTTTCCATAGGTATTTTGAGACAATGTTTCTTAATATATACGGAAAGTAGGCGAAGCAGGATGCCATTATGTACGAAAAGAAAACAGTTGAAAATATTTTAGTACTAGCGCTGGACTTGGCTTGTATGGCAGTGAGTCTTGGCATCAGTTTCGGGATTCGGTATGGGCGTTTGTATGGGATGTGGTCGGCTTGGGATAGGGGCTGGGTGCTGGTTCTGTTCCTGCTGACGTATACCGCCCTTGCGCTGCTGCTGGACTCCCACCGGCATTTCTTTCGGAGGGGTGTTCTGGACGAGCTGCGTCAGGTGCTCAGGGACCAGCTGCTGCTGTACTTGTCCATGCTGGCGGTGCTCTATGCGCTGCACCGCTCGGACGACTTGTCCAGAATGGTGTCCCTCTATTTCCTGACAGTGAACATTGCGCTGACCTACGGGGCCCGGCTGCTCTTCCGCAGGGCCATGCTGAGGGGCTATCGGAGGAGCCGCTACAGCAGCCGGCTGCTGCTGGTGGCGGGCACGGCGGACGCAGAGGAGACCATCGGAAACATCCTGCGCTACAACGAGTGGTTCCGGCAGCTTTCGGGGGTTGCCCTGGTGGACGACCCGGGGCTGGAGTTCGTGGCCGGGATTCCGGTGGTGGCGGACGGGCGGACGCTGCTGGACTACGTGGTTCACAGCGACGTGGACGAGGTGTTCATCACCGGGAAGGGGCTCTCGGACCCTGAACGGCTGTCCTTCTGGACCAGGCAGCTGGGGCAGATGGGCGTCACGGTGAACGTGAACATCGCCGCCTTCGACATGGACTACGCCGGGAGGAAGACCCTGGGCCGGGTGGGCAAGTACGCCGCGGTGGCCTTCGCGAGGAACCTGTTCTCCCCCAGGCAGCTGGCGCTGAAGCGGGCGCTGGACATCCTGGGGGGGACGGTGGGGATGGCGGTCCTGGCCGCCGCCACGCCGTTCGTGGCGCTGGCCATAAGGCTGGACTCCCCGGGGCCGGTGTTCTTCAGGCAGACAAGGGTGGGCAGGAACGGCAGGCGGTTCACCTTCTACAAGTTCCGGTCCATGTACGCGGACGCGGAGGAGCGCAAGAAGGAGCTGATGGGGCGCAACGAGGCGGGGGGGCTGATGTTCAAGATGCGGGACGACCCCCGGGTCACCCGTGTGGGGCGTTTCCTGCGCCGGACGAGCATCGACGAGCTGCCCCAGTTCTGGAATGTTCTGATGGGCGACATGAGCCTGGTGGGGACCAGGCCCCCTACGGTGGACGAGTTCGAGCGGTACGAGGCGGTCCACAAGTGCAGGCTGAGCATGACCCCGGGCCTGACGGGGCTGTGGCAGGTGAGCGGCAGGAGCGACATCACGGATTTCGAGGACGTGGTGCGGCTGGACATGGAGTACATAGACGGCTGGTCCATCTGGAAGGACGTGAAGATACTGTTACTGACGGTGAAGATGGTCGTCACCGGCAGGGGGGCACGGTGAGAAGACTGCCCAAAGGAGCGTTTCGCCACGAGACTTAACGACGATATGTCATAGATATGGATGCGCTAGGGGCAGCCCCGATGTATCACGGGCTGCCTTGCAGGGAGGAATACATGAACAACGAAGAACAGTACGAGCCAGAGATAGATGTGAAGGATCTATTTTTTTATATTTTGTATAGATGGCGGTCGATTATGATTGTGGCCATTTTGCTCTGCGTTCTTGTCGGCACATATAAAACAGTCCGCAATGCAGGCCTGACAAGGAATACGATCTCGAAGAAGCAGCAGGACTATGAACTTGATCTGGCCAGATATGAGCTTGACAAGTCTACCTATGAAAGAAAGATCTCCGACGATAATGAACGGCTGGAGCAGCAGCGGATCTACATGGAGAAATCCGTGCTGATGCGTCTCGACCCCTACAATAAGCCTATTGCAGGTGCAGACATCTTCGTGCGGCTGGACGATGCAGAATGGGAAGGACTGCCGGACAATCTGGGGATAGATCCCACGGACAGTCTCCTCAAGATGTACACGTCCAACTTTTCCGCAAGTCTGGACTGGGATGCCATCGAAGAGCTGACGGGGAATGATAGCCTTTATCTTGAAGAGATCCTGCACGTGGGCGCTGACTATAACAGCAATATGATTACCGTAAGGATAGTGTATTCCGACGGAGAGACGGCCCAGAAGATACTGGATGTCATAATAAACCAGATTCTTGCCAGACAGGACGAACTGAGCGCTGGACTGGGGAGGCACACGCTCACGGTGAGCAATCGGTCTCTGACCTACGCCATCGACCATTCCCTTGCAGAGAGCCAGAAAGCAAACATTGATGCCATCTCTAATTATGAGAGCTCCATTATAGACCGCCGCAGGGAGCTGGCCGAGCTGGAAGAGAACGAGCCCCAGAAGCCTTTTGAACTAGGCCATATCAAGTATCCCGTTGCCGGTTTCCTGATGGGCGGTTTCCTGATGGTTCTTTTCTACGGGGCGGCCTACCTCTTCGGCGGCCGTCTCCACGGCGAGCAGAGCCTTCGGGACCGGTACGGCTACCGGCTGATCGGAGTGCTGCCCAGACAGCGCAGGCAGAGCCTTTTGTCCTGTGTCGACCATTTACTAGACAGACATTCCAGTGTCTCCCGTTCCTATGAGCCGGAGGAGGCATACGAACGTATCGCAATAAGAATCGGCAGCCTGGGCGGAGACGGTGTCCGAAAGGTTCTGGTGACAGGTACCGTACCTGTGGATGCCTTAAATAGGTTTACACAAGCCGTCTCACGGCAGCTGGGGGGTGTCACGCTGGAGGCCGCCCCTGACATGAACAAGGACCTAGAAACCCTGAAGCGTCTGGCAGGATACGACGGAGTTCTTCTTCTGGAGGAGGAAGGGCGGTCGCAGGTTACCAGGATCGAGCAGGAGCATGACAGCATCAGGGCGGCAGGCAGGCCGGTGATAGGGTATGTCCTGCTGTGACGGGGCCGTCCCCTGCGGCGCAGGGAAAACAAAAAGCAGAAAAGGGCGTCCGAGTACTGCCGCCGTGACAGAGACCCTCTATCTAACCATAGTTGCCGCATATATGGCAAGGACCTTCTTGGACACGACGCTTTTCTCCCTGCAGTGGCCGGAGCAGTTCGAGGGCCTGCTCCGTATTCTGATGTGCATAGTCGTCCTCTTGAAGATGACCGTCCCCGAGACAAGGGGCCTGCGGAGGTGGCTTTGGTATGCTGCCGTGTTCGTGGCCTTCAGGCTTTCCTGGACACACACGGGTTACGGCTTCCTTCTGGACACTGCGCTGCTGGCCTTGGGCGCTGCCGGCATTCCCTATAAGAAGATCCTGAAGGTCAGCTTCTGGACAGGGCTTGTCATTCTGCTGGCCGCCATGCTGGGGAGCTCCTCCGGATGCATCCCGGATCTGGTCTATCTGGACGACGGCATGTTCAAGCACTCCTTCGGCACAGTCTACTCGACGGACTTTGCGGCACACGTAACCTATCTGTTCCTGACGGGATGGGTCATATATGGCGGAAGGGCTGCCGGAATGTACGCTCTCTCCGCACTGGGGCTGTGTGCCTTTGTGTACCGTTACAGCGGCGCCAAATGCAGCACCGTGGTTCTGCTGCTGTCGGCCGTAGGCGTGCTGTACGTCCCCCTGACCGGACGTTATAGGGGGATCCCCTCTGTGGCGGGCATGCTGGTGCGCCGCATAGACCACGTACTAATTTACGCCGTACCTCTATGTGCCCTTGTGATGGTTCTTCTGACAGTGTGCTACAGCCCTGACACTGATGTGATGGTGCAGGCTGACCAGCTGCTGTCGAACCGGCTGCGGCTCGGCAGGGAGGCCATGGACAGATACGGCGTCACGCTCTTCGGGACGCCCTTCCCCCAGCAAGGGTTCGGTGGGACGGCCGCATGGAGCTGGGCCCTTGAATACAATTTCATAGACTGCTCGTATGTGCTGGTTCTGGTCAGATACGGGCTGGTGTCCCTGCTGGCCGTCTGCGTGAATTCAGTGTACATGGGGAAGAAGGCGCTGGAATGCGGGAACAGGCGCCTGCTCTTGGCTGCGGCACTGGTGGCGGTTCACAGCATGATCGAGCACCATCTTCCCGAGGCGGCCTATAACTTCTTCCTATTGCTGCCCTTTGCCGGGTACCCTGCTGCCATGGAGGGCCCAAGGACTTCTGGGAAGCATCCTGAGGCGGCAGACAGATTCGTATACGCTGCATTTGCAGTGTGCTTCGGCGCCGCCGTGGCTGCGGCGCTGCCCAGAGCCGTCGCCTACCTAGCGACCATTGTTGACCTGCAGGGGCTGGACCTGAGGGAGAACCATGTGAGGTTCCTGCTGATTGCCGTTGGCTGTGTGCTGTGGCTGGGCCTGCTGGGCTCAGTGCTCTTCAGGTCTGCAGCCGCCCTCATGCGCCGGGCCCTCCCCTCCAGGGCCGCCATGCTCGGGCTGACCGTGCTGCTCCTGGCCTTCGGGGGCACGTTCCTGAGATGGGAGCTCGCCATCCGTGAAGGCCGGGACGAATATTGGGAGCTCGTGGAAAAAGACAAGACCGTCATTGGGATGCTCCTGGAAAAGGCCCCCGGCTCCCGGCTGTACGTCGACCACCTGACGGAGGTCTATAGGCGGGAATTCGCCGGAATATCAGACAAGGCCATCCCGGCGGAGGGCCTTGCCACAGAGGATGACACGACACTGGTCACCGAGGACAGCGACGAGCTCTGGGCCCTGATGGCCGCCGGGTATGAGTACGGCAGGCTCCCGTCGGGGCATGCGGTGTATACCAACAGCGAGACCCACGGGCTCCTGCTGGAGGAGTCGGGTGTCCGGATGGAGGGTTACTATTATAGGGAGACCATCTGGCCCCTGCAGAGAATCGCGGACTGGAACGGTCTTTCCATGACGGATACCGGGGGCGTCCTGCTGGCAGGGCAGGAGAGGTCCCTCCTCCACGGCCCCGGTGTCACCATATATAACGGTTTCCTGCAGGTGAAGTTTATGCTCAGGATGGTCACGCCGCCGGCGGCAGGATCGGTCGTGGCCACGGCTGGGATGACCTCTGACTGGGGGAAGCATATATGGGAACAAGTAGACCTGCTCCTGACAGATTTCGATGAAAGCGGCCAGTGTGTCTACACCCTTGAACACAATCTTATCTTTAACTGCCCGAGCATGGAGTTTACTCTGACTGTCCAGGACGGGGCGGAGCTGGAGCTGCAGGGAGTGGTCTACGGAAAGGGGGAGCCCCCTGCGGACTGAGGTGTAGCAGCCGGAACCGTCCTGCGGCTTTCTGGTTGCCTGTGGCATCTGGATGTCCAGAAAAGGGCCGCAGGGATGCCCGGCCACATGACGGAGCCGTTCGAAAGGAGTCCCGCAGAATGCAGATACAACACATATTCATCATAGGAGCAAAAAGCATCGGGCAGTACGGCGGATATGAGACCTTTGTCAATAAGCTGATCGAGTACCATGAAGGCCTCAGGGGGATAAAGTACCACATCGCCTGCAAGGCCAATGGAGACGGTCACATGGACGAAAGCCGTCTGGACGGTATGCAGCCTATGGGATACCACTCAGATGGGAGCGTTTCCGAATTCACTTACCACAATGCCCATGTATTCAAGCTGCGGGTTCCCCGCATAGGCCCCGCCGTGGCCGTCTACTATGACCTTCAGGCACTGAGATACAGCATTAGATATTGCCAAAAGCATGGCATCCGCCGCCCTATTTTCTATATTCTTGCCTGCCGCATAGGCCCCTTTATCAGACATTACAAAAGGCGGATCGAAAAGCTCGGCGGCACACTGTATCTCAATCCGGACGGGCACGAGTTCCTGAGGCAGAAATGGCCCCGTCTCATCCGCAGGTACTGGAAGCTCTCAGAAAGGCTCATGGTCTCGCAGGCCGACCTTGTCATATGCGATTCCATGAACATTGAAAGGTATATCCAACAAGAATATGGTATATCCGATTTTCAGACCACGTTCATTGCTTACGGCTCTGATACCGCATCCAGCGTACTGAAGGACGACGATCCAGGATTTGTGGGATGGCTCGCCACCCACGGGCTCGAAAAAGACGGGTACTATCTCGTGGTTGGCAGGTTCGTTCCGGAGAACAATTACGAAACAATTATCCGGGAATTCATGAAAAGTAACACCCTGCGGAAGCTTGTGCTGATCACAAACGCAGACGGCAAATATCTGGAATGGCTGGGCCGGTCTCTCCGATTCCAGAACGACGGCCGCATCCATTTCGCAGGAACCGTTTATGATTCGGAGCTGCTGAAGAAAATACGGGAAAATGCTTACGGGTACTTTCATGGACATGAAGTGGGCGGAACCAATCCCAGTCTGCTGGAGGCTCTCGGGAGCACCCGGCTGAATCTGCTCCTTGATGTGGGATTCAACAGAGAGGTTGCTGCCGAGAGCGCTCTATACTGGAACAAAGGCAGCGGCAATCTGGCCGGTCTGATCAATCTGGCCGACCGGATGCCGACCGAGGAGCGGACAGGCTATGGCACGAAGGCAAGGGAACGGATTCAGGCGGCATACAGCTGGCAGCATATCGCAGATGCGTACCGACGGCTTTGGGAAAAATGGGGAGAATCGAATGGGCACAAGGGAACGCTTTGACAATCTGGACGGCTTACGGGCGATATCTTGTCTCTGCATTATCGCTATGCATATAAGGGCCAATACAGAATACGACATTTCCGGATGGATGTATGACACCTTTATTTCCTCGTGGACGCTACTTGTGTTCTTATTTCTGATGATCAGCGGGTTCGGAATGTTCTGTGGGTACTATGAAAGGTTCAAGGACGGAAGTATAGGGCTGAATTCTTTCTATGCCAAACGATACAAGAAGCTTCTTCCCTTTTTTGGTTTGCTGATACTGATTGATATCGTCTTGGAGCGCTCCCCGGATCACTTGATTGAGGGTATCACCGAAGCGACTCTTGTGTTCGGACTGCTGCCAAATAACGAACTGTCTGTCATTGGAGTCGGATGGACACTGGGGGTAATCTTCTTGTTTTATATGCTGTTTCCTTTCTTTGTGTTTCTTTGCTGGAACAGAAAAAGAGCATGGTTGGCGCTGGTCGTATCCGTTGTCTTGAATGCTTTTTGCGATGCGTATTTTTTCACCGACAAGTTTGTGCTTCCCTCCTTTGCACCGCGGCACAATTTCCTTTACTGTGCCCCCTTCTTTATAGCAGGTGCAGTCATTTATCTGTATCGGGAGGAAATCAAAAAAATTGTCGGACGATTTCAGTGGGCGTTTTTACTGACGGCTATAGCGGTTACCGCACTTTACTACATAGCGCTTAATTCAAAGACAGCTCAGGGTAATGCGGGGGTCTGGATGCTGCTCCTTTTTTCGCCATGGCTTATTTATGCCGGGGGGGCAAAGAGCAGGCTTCTCAACAACAAAGTAATGCATTATCTGGGAGGGATAAGCATGGAACTTTATTTGGCCCAGATGGTCATATTCCGCGGAATAGAAAAGCTGAAGTGCCTATATCTGTTCGGGGACGGATGGATCAGTTTTCTGTCCGTGTGGGTCGCTGTAGTGGCCGGGCTGATCGTATTCACTGAAATATACAAGTATATACGAGGCTTGATCCTCTCTCGATTCCAAAAGGCAAAACCAGATTCAGGACATCCGCAGATCGAAAATAAGGCGAAAAGGTGACAGACACTATGGCAAATGAACTTTCCCTACATGAGATCCAGATGGTCTCATTAGAAATCTGCAATCTGCTCTTTTACAAGTTCATTTCCTGTTGTACTTATAGGCGAATTGAT
>CANOFQ010000150.1 GCA_947565325.1 uncultured bacterium | reverse complement strand
AAAATGCTGGTTCACGAAGAGGAAGGTCATGAAGAGGAAGGGCCATTTCTTAAAAGTCTTCATCGTCCATGATGTCTTCTTCCTGCCGCCTTAAATCTTCCGGTGCACTGGCATAATCATCTGCGTGGGCCGCATTGACATAGGCTGTTTCTTCGTTAAGCCCTATGGGAATGATGCAGCTGCTTCTATAATCATCCTTTTCGCAGGCGGCAACAGAACGTTCCCATTCCTTCTGCAAGGTAAAATCAACCATTTCCCGTCCGTGGGAATCCAGCTCCCGGTATTTTTCCACGAGTCTCAGTTCGGAGAAGGAAACTTCGTTATTGGGACCGGATGACGGCAGAAAGTAGGAAGCATTTACATGCAGGACATTGCAGATGCGGGACAAGGTGTCCAGATCCGGCTTGCATAGATTAGTTTCCCAATTGCTGACTGTATTTCCGGTGGTCTCCAGTTTCTTGGCCAGATCGGACTGCCTTAAGCCTGATTCAAGTCGTGCGCTCTTTAACTTTTCTCCGAAGGTCATAGTCTCGTCCCCCATGTTTTCTGCGAAGCATTTGTTCAACAGCTACGTTAACGAATGAAACAAAACATATATTCGCCCTGCATATTTATATAGTACAACAATATTGGGAAAAAGTAAATACAAATCACAAAAATATTGGTGACATGGAAAAGAATAGATTGACAACACAATAATATTGGGATATATTATATGAAACACAATATAATTGAGAATTGAATCTGTGTAGATCGACCGGAAAGATGAGGAGAGGAAAAGGAGGACCAAAAATGAACAAAGAGATACTTCAGGAGTACGTCGATGCCTGTGAACTGGTAAAAGAGACGGAGAAGGATCTGCGAAGGCTGGAACAGAAGAAACAGACGGTGACGCAGGACTGCGTCAAAGGCTCCATGAGGGAATTCCCGTATATAGAGCAGCGTATTCGGGTTCATGGGAGTGCTGACCCGGAAAAGGACGATGGGCGCATCATGCGTGAGAAAAGGCTGCTGGAACAGCGAAAGGAAAATGCGGAGCTGATCAAGCTTCAGGTGGAGGAGTGGATGCTGATGATCTCGCCCAGAATGCAAAGAATCATTAAGTATAGATACCTGGAAGAACTGCCCTGGGAGCAGGTTGCCATTCGGATGGGCCGGAGAGCGACTGCGGACAGCGTGAGAATGGAAATAAATAACTTTTTAAAGTGATTTCGTTTTTTTCGCTATTTTCGACAGCCATGTGATAATATGGCATCAGGTCGAAATGGATGAGCCAATAATCGGCCGGGAAATCAGAGAGAAGGGAGGGACGGAGGATGTGCCAGAAGAGGGACGGCCCCAAGCCTTTGCGAGGGGCTGCGAACCACGGAAGGAAAAGCGGAACCTGGGGAGGATAGGAAGGAAAGAATGAATACGAAGGGAAAGGAGAGCCGGAGGTGATTGATTCCATAATAGAGGGAATCGAAGCAGCCCTGCGCCGGGAGTTCGGAGAGGGATATGAGATATGCACGGAGGGAAATGGACAAGATTTGAATCGGTCCGGTTTTTTCATCCAGTGCCAGAAATTTTCCTGCGAGCTGTTCAGAGGGCAAAGGTACTTCAGGGAACAGCGGTTCCGGATTCAATATTTTCCGGAACTGGACAAAGACAGGAATAGGATGTGCTATAGCGTAGCTGAGCGTCTGAACCAGTGTCTGGAATATATTCCTATCCAAGGAGGCATTTCCGGAACAAAGATGGAGGTGCAGTTTGGGGAAGGGATGCTGGATTGCTATGTAAACTATGACTGTTTCAGTTATAGGAACAAAGAAACAGATATCATGGAAGAATGGAAGACAGACATCAAGGTAAACTGACATAGCTGAAGGGAGGGATAAAAAAGGGAAGGAAAAAAGTAAGGAAAAAGGTAAGGAAAAAAGGTAAGGAAGATGTACCGGAAGAAAGATGCAGCCACAAGTCAAGAACAAAGAACACAAGGAAGAAAACGTTTATAAGAAAGGAAAGGTGAAAAGGTATGTCATTAGGAGGAGGTACTTTTGTTGCACAGAATAAGAAGCTGCCGGGCGCATATATCAACTTTGTGTCGCAGGCGGGAGCCTCGGCAGAGCTGTCCGGGAGAGGGGTCTGTACCATGGCGCTCGAGCTGGACTGGGGCCCAGAAGACGAGGTGTTTGAGGTGACCAGCCAGCAGTTCCAGAAGGAGAGTCTCAGACTCTTCGGGTATGGAATCGACCATGAGAAAATGAAGGGTCTGAGCGATTTGTTCCTGAATGCCAGAACGCTGTATGCATATCGGGTGAACGGAGGAGGCACAAAGGCGGAAAATGATCTTGCGGTGGCCCTGTACAGCGGAACTAGAGGAAACGACTTGAAAATTGTAATTCAGGCTAACGGGGATGACGGCAGTCTGTTTGACGTCAGCACTTATCTGGGAACTGCCTTGGTGGATCTACAGACGGTGAAGAATGCGGAGGAGCTTACGGAGAATGGTTATGTGAGGTTCAGGCCCGATGCGGCGCTGGCGGTGACGGCATCCACTCCCTTGTCCGGCGGAACCAATAAGACGGCAGACGGGGAGGCGCACCAGAGATATCTGGACAAGATCGAATCCTACTCGTTTAACACCATGGGCGTGACTGTCATGGACGAGGCAATCATGAAGCAGTATATGGCCTTCAACAAGCGGCTGCGGGATGAAATGGGCGTGAAGTTTCAGCTGGTGGGCTATCATGCAGAAGGTGATTATATGGGAATAATCAATGTGAAGAACGGGACATCGGATCAGGGCTGGCCTGTATCCTCTCTGGTATACTGGGTGACAGGGGTGCAGTGCGGCTGTGAGGTAAATAAATCCGTGCAGAACAGAAGATATGACGGCTGCTTTGCGGTGAATACGGATTACACACAGAACCAGCTGGCGCAGTGTATTGAGCAGGGTGAATTTGTGCTGCACAGGGTCAATTCTGAGATCCGGGTGCTGGAGGACATTAACAGCATGGTTACTGTCACCGAGGAATGCGGAGCTGTTTTTAAAGAGAATCAGACTGTCAGGATCATTGACCAGCTGGGGAATGACGATGCCATGATATTCAATACGAAGTATCTGGGAGTGGTGCCCAATAAGGCATCGGGCAGGATTTCCTTGTGGTCCGATCTGAAGAAGCTTCGGGAGAATCTGCAGACCTTGGGAGCCATTGAGAACTTTACGGATGCGGACATTGCTGTGGAGCAGGGGGAAGATAAAAAGACAGTTGTGGTTATAGGCAGCATTCAGGTGGTGAACGCCATGGGCAGGCTGTATATGACAACCATTGTAAAGTAATAGGAAGCAGAACAAGGCCGGCAGAACAATGGCAGCCAAGGGCCGGAAAAATTGCGAAAGACTGCCTGGAAAAAGCTGCCGAAACAAAACAGCAAAAATAGAGTGTGCCCGCCGGAGGCGGGCAAGGAGGGACAAGAATGGAAAACAATGTGACTATGAAGGCTAGAGACACGGTTGCGGCAAAGCTCGCAGAATGCTTTATCACCATCGGCAATCGCCGCTACAACTTTATGCAGATGATCGACATGGAGGCGAAGATCGAGAAGACCAAGGCCACGGTGCCCCGTCTTGGGGCCATTATGGCGGGGCACAAGTCCTGCGGCATGGAGGGAACCTTCAGCGGTACGGCCCATTATAACCAGTCGGTTCTGCGGCAGGCACTTTTGGATTATAAAAATACCGGAAGCGATCTTTACTTCGAGATGCAGATCAGCAATGATGATCCGACCTCGGATGCGGGCAGGCAGACAATTGTCTTTTACGACTGCAACACGGACGGAGGTGTACTTGCCAAGTTCGATGCAGACGGAGAGTATCTGGACGAGGAGGTGGCAGGCACCTTTGAGGATTTCTCAATGCCGGAGACATTTGCCAATCTGACAGGTTTTCTGACCAATTGAACCGCTTCGGGCCTGATAGAAAGAGCGGCCAAGGGAAATAGCGGCTGAGGAGAGGCACCCGGAGCGGAAAAGGGCCAGGGCTGAAAAGGGCTAGGGCAGAAAAGGCCAGAGTAGAAAAAGCCAAAGCAAAAGGGCTAGGGCAGAAAAGACTAGAGCGAAAAAGCCAACGCAAGAAAAAGCAAAGGCAGAAAAAGCCAAGGCAGAAGAGAGGAGAGAATAATATGTCCAAATTTGCAAGATTTATGAAGAACAACAAGAAAGTAAAGGAAAACGGGTTTTATGCGCCGACCTCGTCCCTATGGGACGAGGAGGCGGGAAAGCCGCTGGAATGGGAGTTCCGGCATCTGACCTCCAAGGAGAATGATTCCCTGCGGGATGCCTGCACCATGGACGTGCAGGTTACCGGAAAGCCCAATATGTTCCGGCCGAAGCTGAATACCTCCCAGTATCTGAACAAGATGATCTGCACGGCTACGGTCTGCCCGGATCTGTATGATGCGCAGCTGCAGGACAGCTATGGGGTCAAGACCCCGGAGGAGCTGCTGTACGCCATGGTGGACGATTCCGGCGAGTATTCTGATCTGTGCGTATGGATGCAGAAGTTTCAGGGCTTCAGCAGGACGCTTGACGACAAGGTGGAAGAGGCAAAAAACTGATTGAGGAAGGGGATGGGGAGGCGAATTATGCCTACTATGCCCTTCACAAGCTCCGGATCATGCCAAGACAGTTTTTTGAGATGGACGAGGAGGAAAAAGCCTTTGTCATTGCAGCCATCAAAATAAAAGTAAAGAACGACAAGGAAAAGGAAAGAGAAATGATGAGAAAATCCAAAAGGAAAGGGAGGTGACGGCAATGGCATTTGTACAGGCGGGCACAGAAGCAGGCATGGAGCTCTCGGGCATTATGGCCGGCATCGTCAATTCCGTGAACCTTGTGACATCCGCAGTGGAGAATATGTGGATGAACCTGAGTGCGAACATTAACGTGATCACACTGGATGCGACTCCCGATGTACCGCCCAAGCCGGTGGAGGTTCCTGCACAGTTTCGGTTTGAAGGCATGGACATATTTACGGGCACAGGCGTAGACCGATTTAAACAAGAAATACAGAGCGCTAATGCCATGCTGCAGCAGCTGAGCTCCACTCAGGACGCCATGGCAAAGAATTTGTACAATTCGCCTAAGCCCTCCGCAGAAGGATGGCAGCAGCTCAACAGCATGGCAGTAAGGATCGACCAGATCCGGGAGCGCATACAGCAGATAGAGTGCAGCCGCCTGAATTTCGGAACCGATGTGGCCAACAACGGGATGGAACGTCTGAGGACAAGTCTGTATCAGGCGGTGGGCGAGCAGAAGAATTTGGACAAGGCCGTGAAAGAAATGGATGTCTCCGCCGCAAATGATGCCTATGAGCATCTGAACAAAACGGTGAGCGGCATGGAGCAGTATCTCAGGGACAATGTGAACGAGCAGGGCCACTTCAATAAGGTGGTGGAGGAAGGCACCGCCCAGTTCAACAAGCTGAAAGAAAAGCTGGAGAAGGCGGTTGCCTCCTACATCAGCATCAAAAATGTGGGAAAGGTGCTGGAGCTGTCTGATGAGCTTGCCGGAGCCGCAGCCCGCCTGAACACTGTGAACGATGGTGCACAGACCACGCAGGAGCTTATGGGCATGGTTCACTGGGCAGCGCAGGACGCAAGGGTGTCCTTCTTCGATATGGAGAAAGCAGTGATGTCCTTCGGCACAAATGCAAAGGATGCCTTCGGCAGTTCGGAGGAGATGGTGGCGTTTGCGGATCTGGTTCAGAAACAGATGACAATGGCGGGAATATCGCCGAAGGATGCATCGGGGGCCATGCAGCAGCTTTCCACGGCCCTCGGCTCCGGGAAGCTGGGAGACAGTGCGCTGAAGGGCATTTTTGCTCAGGCACCGGACATGCTTCAGAACATTGCCGACTATCTGGGAGTGTCGGCGGATCAGGTTCGCCAGATCGCTTCAGAGGGAGGCATCTCGGCAGAGACGGTGAAAGCGGCGATCTTTGCCGCATCTGACGACATCAACGCAAGATTTGAAGAATTTCCCATGACCTGGGGGCAGGTGTGGGGGCAGATGCAGCAGGGGGCGCTGGAGGCGTTCAGCCCGGTGCTGCAGAGGCTGAATGACTTTGCCAACAGCGAGCTGGTTCAGTGCTTTGTAAATGACCTGATGATAGGGTTTTCGGTGGTGGCGCAGGTGCTGGACATGGTTCTCGGACTGATTTTTCAGGTTGGCGAGTTCATGGCCGAAAACTGGTCTGTAATCGGCCCTATTGTATACGGCATAGCGGCGGCCCTATTGCTGTACGCAGGATATCTGGCCGTGGTCAAGCTTGTCACTCTGGCGGCATCCGTGGCGCAGGGGATCATGAATTCCGCCCTGCTGGCCAGTCCTATTACATGGATCATCCTGCTGGTGCTGGCCCTGATAGTCGCTTTTTATGGGGTGATAGGTTTAATCAATAAAGTGACTGGCAGCGCCGTATCTGCTACTGGCATCATAGCGGGAGTTCTGGCAACATTGGGCGCACAGGCCATAAACACCTTCGTGCTTCCGGTCTGGAACAAGATTGCAATGCTGGTGAATTTCCTTGGAAACTGCTTTCGTGATCCGGTAGCTGCCGTGCAGGTGCTGTTTTACGATATGTGTCTGGCGGTGGTGGGATATGTGCGGAATCTGGCATCTGCAGTTGAGAACGTAGTGAACAAGATACCTGGTATAGATATTGACATAACCAGCGGACTTGACAGCTTTTACGATGATCTAGAAAAGGCACAGCAGAAGATCAAGGATGAATCTGAATGGGTGGAATATGTCAAAAAAATGGAGTATATAGATTACTCGGACGCATGGGACGCAGGCTATTCCTTTGGGGAAGGGGTAGAGAAGAGCGTTTCGGAGGCCGACGTGTTTTCTCTCTTTGACAAAATTCCCGGGGAGGACGAGTCGGAGCAGTCGCTGGCAGGCATTGAGGACGGAGTCGGCAATATTGCCGATTCCCTCGGCTGCTCCGAGGAGGATCTGAAATATCTGCGGGACATTGCGGAGCAGGAGGCGGTGAACAGATTCACTATGGCGGAGGTGAAGGTGGAGCAGACCAATCATAACAATATCAACAGCGGCATGGACCTGGACGGCGTGGTGTCAGGGCTGACCAGTGCTGTGAACGTGGCTGTCGACAGTATCACAGAGGGGGTGCATGAGTAAATGGCAAACAGCGGATATGATTTCTATCTGGACAGATGTCTGCTTCCCGTGACGCCCTCCAAGCTGGAGGTGACCATTCGCAGCATGGACAAGACTCTGACCCTCATCAACGAGGGGGAGATCAATGTTCTGAAGAAGGCGGGGCTGACGGAGGTGGAGTTTACCTGCGAGATTCCGCAGACAAGATATCCCTATGCGGTATATAAGGAGGGCTTCAAGGAAGCGGACTATTTTCTTGATTATCTGGAGATGCTGAAAAACGGCAGGAAGCCCTTTCAGTTCATCGTCTGCCGCAGGCTGCCACATGGCAGAAAGCTGTTCAGCACGAACCTGAAGGTGACACTGGAGGATTACAAATTGACAGAGGAGGCGGGGAACGGCTTTGACTTGACGGTGAAAATCAAGCTGAAGCAATGGCGGGATTACGGAACAAAGCTTGTGAGCATCGTCATGAATCAGGCGGCGGCGCAGCCCTGCCGTGCCGCCGACACTTCGCCCCGGCCTGCCAAGGCTGCTTCGTATACGGTGGCCAAGGGGGACTGCCTCTGGAACATTGCGAAGAAATTTTACGGCAGCGGTTCCAGATATACATTGATTTATGATGCCAACAGGGCTCTGATCGGCGGCAACCCGAACCTGATCTATCCGGGACAGGTTCTGACCATACCGGCAGGGTGAGAGGAGACACATGGATGGAAGTTGAGCTTTTGATCGGAAACGAGGCAGGCACGAAGCTGTGCCTGCCGGCAGTGGAGGATGGGATAGAATGGCTGACGGAAAGAAGAGGAACCCCCGGAAAGCTGACATTCAAGGTTCTGCAGGACGATAGGCTGGACTTTTCGGAGGGCAGTGCCGTGAGGCTGAAGGTAGACGGCCACGGCGTTTTTTACGGTTTTGTATTTAAGCAGTCACGGGACAAGGATCAGGTCATCGCAGTAACGGCCTATGACCAGCTGCGCTATCTGAAGAATAAGGACACGAAGGTATATGAAAACAAGACAGCCTCACAGTTTATCAGAATGATCGCAGAGGATTTCTCCCTGAATCTGGGTCAGGTGGAGGAGACGGGCTTTGTCATAAAGT